>NZ_JBRJXU010000082.1:0-52210 GCF_057467645.1 Zarconia sp. | reverse complement strand
GTTGCGGTGTTGGTTGCGGGGTCGGTTCTGGGGGCGGAGTGGGTTGCGGTGTTAGTTCTGGGGTCGGTTCTGGAATTGGTTGCGGTGTCGGTTCTGGAATTGGTTGCGGTGTCGGTTCTGGGGTCGGTTCTGGGATCGGTTCCGATGTGGGAGGGTTGTTCGATAAATTTCCCGAAGGAAAAACAGAGGAGGGATTTGGAGTAGATGGTGTTGGATTGGGTATGGGAGTGGGAGTCGGTGGCGTGGGTGGTGTGGGTGGTGTGGGAGTGGGTTGTATGGGCGTGACTGCGGGATTCTCTAGAGGTAGTTCCACCAAATCGACTGGGACGAGATCGGGATTTGTGGCAGTCGATTCGATCGCCATTCGAGACGTGACCCCCAAAACGAGCAAATGCACGATCGCCGAACCAGAAAATACACTCAACCACAACCCTGGCGGATCGATATGTTTCCACCGACGAACGAGTTGAGAGGAGAGGGAGTTTAGGGGTGAGGTCATTTGACGGAAATGGACAATTGAAATTGACAATTGACAACGAAGACTGGGATTTTTTCGCCCCATCTCCTTGTCTTCTCGGAAGGAGTGCTTCGCAGCTATGCCAGTATGGCATTTGGATACCTTAAATGAGGTGTGATGTCACTGACGATCGATCGTTCCAATGTATCTTCCCTACAGTTTCCCATCTCCCGATCGCCCGAGCTTTCCAAACCGATCGAGGGCTAAAATAGACTCTAGTATCGAGCGTGTAGGGGCAATTGGAGAGAGTGAGTCAAGCGACAACGGTAAGACAACTCAAAGCAAGTTGGGTGACTCCCGAAAACTTTAGTCCCTACGGTCAAGTGATTTTGCCCTCTGCCGATGGCAAACTCTTCGATGAAACCGATGCTCGATTGCGTCTCGATGAGGGTACGCCGCGTTTTTACATTATGCGTTTGACTCATCGGGGTCGCAAGTTCGATCGCATCACCCGCCACGTTCGCTGTACTCAATGTTTGGGTTCCCTCGAAGGTAAAGAGTGGTCGATCGCCGTTGCACCACCGAGTATGGGAAACCAACCGGATCTCGATCGATTAATCGCATTTCGCATTCCGGGGAATTGTTTTATTAAGTTGGAAATGGGAACCTGGCACGCGGGGCCGTATTTCGATGCAGAGTCGATCGACTTTTACAATTTAGAACTCAGCGATACGAATATTACCGACCATTTTACCTATTGTTTTTCCACGCGCGACGATCTCGCATTTGAGATTAATTATTAACGCGGTGTGCAACTTTAAGTCTAAAACCCTCGATATTTCGTACCGATTGACTGGATTGTTTAAATTCCGAGTCGATCGAGCAACGTAAATTCAATACTTCAGAAACAGTTGCACAAGCCGTTATTAATTGTTAATTATTAATTGTTAATTAAATACACCCCACACCCCTTACTTCTTCACCGTCAGGACTCGACGCTGTTGCAACACCCGATCGTACAAGCGTTCGAGTTGGGTAATATTCTTATCGAGGGTATAGCGTTCCAAGACGCGATCGCGGGCTTTATATCCCAGCAAGTTCGTTAACTCGGGATGGTCGCGAAACAGAGGTAACAGCGTCTGTAGCTGGGAGGTGACATGTTGGGGATCGAGCACCACTCCCGCACCATCGGCGACCACTTCCCCATCCGCCCCCACATCCGTTGCCAAACAGGCTAACCCGCAGGCCATTCCTTCGAGCAGAGACAGAGATAAACCTTCCACGGAGGAGGGCAAAATAAACACATCCGACCCTCGGAGAATATTAATTCGTTGCTGTTCGTCGCCGATAAACCCCAGCCAGAGGATGCCGTATTCTCCGCCATAGGACGCCATCAGAGAAGGAGCGAGCGGACCATCTCCGACCACCAGTAATTTGCTCGATTCGCCCATGCGCGAATGCTTCCAAGCCTTGAGTAGGGCTTCGACGTTTTTCTCGATCGCAATCCGACCTTGATAGACGAAAATACGATCGGCATTCAGTTCTGCTTTCAAACTTGATGCGCCGGGGGCATATTTTAGCGCGTCTACTCCGTTGGGAATCACCGCCACGCGACTTTGGGGAACCCCCAAACGAACGAGTAAATCCCGCTGAATTTGCGAAAAGACGATGGTGCGATCGTAGCGAGCCAGACAGGGGGCATGAACCTGATAGGTGAGGTGCTGGGTTCCCGATGTTAGAGAAAGTCGCCGGCGATCGAACGGGGGATGAAACGTGGCCACCAAAGGAATTCCCAGTTCCTCGCAAATTTCCGGCAGGACGAAATCCAACGGCGAGAGGGTTAAAGAAGCGTGGACGACATCAGGTTTGAGGCGGCGCAGAGATTGAGCGAGGACTTTACTTGATTTGAGGGTGGGAATGGTATAAATAGTGGATTTATAGAGACAGGGGAGGGGAACGTCCTGACAGTGCCAGTTTTCCGACTCCAACGTCGGGCTAGCTCTCCACCGTTGCGGAGGTACAAATGTCTCCGATCGCGATTCTTGAGCGAAATGGAAAAAACTAACCTGGTATCCCCGTTCGAGCAAAGCGTTGGTTACTTCCCGAGAGTAAGTCACGTTGCCACAAAAGGGTGATTTTTTTCCCAGCCAAGCAATGTGCATTCAAATTCAGAATTTTAATTTAAGTTGATTTAATAGCCCGCACCGGAAATATACCAGGTTATCTGCCAACTCGCTAGGGAACTGTTTGGGAACCCGGGGCTGTTTTGTCCGTTCGATCTCGTTCGGAGATCGAGCTGGCGCGATCGAATGGTCGTGGAGGTGGTTCTTGAAGTGTCGATCGCGACTGCAAACAAGAGACAAGCGAAGTTCCCTGTTTTTCCTATTCTTTAGATCGTGTCATCACAATCTCTGTCTAATCTGCAATCGACGGGAATAGAATTTGAGTCGCTCTAATTTCTAACCCGTTTTTTCGATCTCGTATTTCACTCGAGTCGCTAGTCGGTCTTCATAGAGCGTTTCATCATCGTGATTATTAATGGAATTTGTTTCCAGATTGGTACCTATCGCCGTTCGCACCCTTTTGGTTACATATTTTTCATCCTGGGGAACACCGGAACGACCGAACGGGAAATGGAGAATGTAAAATATCTGTTTTGTCAATCGTGTCAATAAACTTGCTTCGTGCTGTAAATAGATGCTAAAAATATCTCTAAAATTTATATATCGTTTCCCAAGGAAAAAATAGCGATCGATCTCTTTGGTTATCGATTAGATCTTCTCAACATTCTTTTTATATTTTGAGACAGTTGATATTGGTTCAAAATATTTAAGGGTAAGTGAGCTGCACCTCGAATATTGTGAAGACAGTTTGGACTTGTACAGCGACAGTTGAATGGTTGGTCCATAGACCATTCTGTTGATGGATAAAAGAATGTTAACTCTTCTCCGATTTCAATCTTTCTGAGAGCGGTTACCATCCAGTTTGCAGTATCAAAAAACACGTTGGGATTACAACTATGATTAATATATTGCAAAAACTCAGGATCGAGCATAATATGCCGGCGATCGCTAATTTGGACCGTTAAATAGTTCGGACGAGTGAGAGTTTCTTTGGCTCCAAACCTACGAATAAGTTGTCCGGGTAGAAACTCGATGGTTGCGTGTAGGGATTTATTTCCAGTTCTCTCGCACTCACGGATTTCCGCAATCGATTCAACTTTTGTTCTTTTTTTAGAGAGTTGCATTTTTTTGAATTGGAGAATCATGAGAAATGGTCATCTGATTGGAGTTTAGACAAACTTAACCACTCGAAGCCTTCGACCTTATCCCGATCGGATTTGAGAGTTTGAAGATCTCTCAGAGGATGGAAACACCAAAATGTTTACCCAGTCAGGGTTACAGCCTTTGCAATCGAAACGCGCGTCTAAACTTCAGTTATCTTAGCTCGCTAATCATATCAAAAATGATGTGAAAAATATTTCTGAAAATAGAACCTTTCTCAAATCACCTTGCAAAGTTTGATATATCTTTAAGAATTTACGACTCGAACCGTTTTTTTTACCTGTATTATTAACAAGCCTTCAAGTCGGAGAGGAGATCGACAATCGTCAGTGACGCGCTCTTCCAGAAGAGTCGGTTGAGGTGGGTTTGGAGAGGAACTGGGTAATGAGTCCCCCTGCCAAAACGATCGCCCCTAACCCCAGCAACACCACCGGCAGGCCGAAATAGGTTTCGGCAATTCCCGCAACGGCCAGGGGCAAACTCAAGGCGATATTCACGGCGTTATTTTGCAAGCCAAACACTTTTCCACGCATGGCTTCTGGGGTTTCGGCTTGGATAATGGTTTGCATGGGAATTCCCACCATCGCCGCACAAATTCCCATCAAGGCAATTAGTATCAGTGCCGGTATCAGTTGCCCGGTGACAAAACTCAATCCCACCAAAGCTAACGCCATCCCCACGGAACCCACCACACTCAGTCGGCTGTAGGAAAAGCGAGCGCCGAAGTAACCCACTCCCGCCGCACCAATCCCCATGCCGACTCCAGCCGCAGAAAGGAGAAAGCCAAATTGGTCGGCATCGAGGTTGGGAATCACCTCTGCCAAGCGAACCGCAAGAACCGCCAGGGCCGCGAAGGTGCAGAATAAAATCGTCAGTTGAATCAGGGCGCTGCGAACTCGTGCCTGGGTTTTGAGAAACCCCAAACCATCTCGCAAATCTTGTCCGAATTGGGCGATCGCATTTTCCGTGGGGTGCAGGGTTTCTCGGGCGCGCATCAGCAGCAACAACACCCCGGCCAGGATGTAACTGCCTCCCACCACCAACTCTTTGCCAAATCCCAACCCGGCAAACAAATTATCGGCAACTTCCAGTAGCGGTTCCCCGACGGCAAACCCGACAATAACCGCGGCCATCATCGTCGTCGTGTAGAGGGAGTTCGCCGAGAGTAAGTGCTGGCGTTTGACGATGAGGGGAATGGCGGCTTGTTCGGCTGGGGCGAAAAATTGGGTGAGGGTGGAAACGAGGAAAGTAACCACGAGCAATACTCCAAACCCCACCGGCAAACCGGCGATCGATTGCGTGCCGCACAACCACAGCAGAGGGGGCAGCGTCAACACCAACCCTCCCCGCATCAAGTTCGTAATCGCCAGTACCCCTTTCTTGGGCCATCGATCGACGAAAACCCCTGCCAGGAAGCCAAACAACACGGCGGGAATGGTGAAAGTGATGGTAATTGCAGATACCCAGCCGCTAATACTTTGACCCTCCGGTTGGAACCGGGCGGCAACAATGGCGATGGTGAGGACTAAATAGATTTTATCGGCGAGTTGGGAAAAGACTTGACCGCCCCACAGGGTTAGGAAGTTACGGTTTTTTAAAACCGGACCGAATCCCGTGGTGGCGGTTTCGGATGCAGAGGCTGTCTCGATCGCATCTCGATTGGTGTCAGGGGTCTGGAAATCTTCCTCGGAGAGTTGCTTCATGACGGACGGCTGGGGACGGGTACGGAATTCGATCGAATGTAGCTATCCATTAAGGTAGCAGAACGGATCGATCGACCCAAGTGGTATTCGGCGTACTGGCGCAACACTCGTTCGACGGTTATCCAGGCGGCTTCCATACTTGGGGAATGGGCGATTTCGTCTGGGAGTGTCGGCAGTTGGGGCAGCGACATCCGTTGCAAGATTGTCAGTTCTGTGGCGTTGAGGTCAAATTTAGGCGCGCGGGAACGGGGGGCAATGCGGTATTCGGCTGGGGCTTCTCTGACTTTGGCGGCATTTTCCCCTTTGGGTTTTAACTGGGGTTTGGCTTTGTACGTATCTGAGTACGTATCTGAATTTTGAACGGCTTCACTCACCACCCCACCGGCATCGATGGCAAAGGAAACCGTCCAATTCGATCGAGCGATCTCGGGAATGATGGGACGTTGGGTGATGCAGCAGCCGTGGACTTGCGGCGCAATGCCCCCCCAGGCAAGCAGGTGAAACACGGCGTGGGTGAGGTGGGGTAACACTTCGGTGACTTTCGCCTGTTTTGAGAGGCTTTCTAAGCGGCGCAAATGCTCGTTGAGTAACTCGAACAGTTCTGCTTGGGGTTGTTCGCTTAAGGCTTGTACGAGGACTAACTCGGCGAGGTACTGGCTGGCGGTGAGAATGCCCAGGTTGCGAGTTAAACCGGGATAGGAGGTAATGGTTTCAGCTTGGGTAATGCGATCGAGAGATTTTCCCCTTGCTAAGAATAACTCGTTGACCACAAATAGGGCACTCCGTCCGGCGAGTCGAGATTTGGGCTTGCGCGAACCGGGGGCAACGGCACGCACCAATCCAGACTCTGGGGTCAAAATCGTTAAAAGGCGATCGTTTTCCCCTAAGGGCATACTTTTGAGGTTGATTCCAGTGACGGTGTAGGTGCGGCTCATTTTTGGGGCTTTGGGGGTTTCGGGGGCTTTGGGGGCTTCGGAAGGTAATTATAGTGGGAGCATCTTGCTCCCGGTTCCCCCAATTCTCCCGTTTCCGAATTGCGAATTGCGAATTGCGAATTGCGAATTCATCTAGTCGATCGATTTTACGGTCTGCATGGGGTATTGTGCGAACTCGCTATAATCCAAGCAAAGATAACAGCTATGCTTCGAGGGCGCGATCGATGCTAGCACAAACGAAAGAACGTTTATCTACGCCGGAAAAATATTTAGAGTCGGAAACAGCGGCCGAATCTAAAAGTGAATAGATGGATGGCAAAATCATTCCGATGACTGGTGGAACTCCTAATCATCATGACCTTGCCAGTCACGTCACAATTGGCTGAAAACAGGCGCTACGAAAACAATCCGACCCAGTCTACATGGGTAACGTACGCTTGTAGATTCCGCACCATCAAGTTTATACCCATCCCGATGTGATGGTTGTTGCTGGAGAAGCGATTGTGCTGGAAAATCGCAACGATACCACTAATGCGCGACCGATCGTCGAAGTGTTATCGAAAAGTAGGAAAGATTACGAGCTCGATCGAACTTATCGCCGAGCTCGAACGGTGATTTTCAAGAATATATTTAAATCGATCGATCTCGGTATGAAATCAAACAGTTTTCTTAAACCGATGATGGTAGGTAATTATTTCGTGAATCTGAATTCGCTTCGGATGTAAGCATTCGTGCCCTCAGCGATCGGCGATACTCCAAAGGAGTCGCGCGCGCGAACGGCTGTAGACTCTTCGGGAAAGCCAAAATTTTCGAATTTCCAGCTTGGAACCCGTTAAAGTTATCAACTGCATCAGAGTTTTTAGCTGACGCCTGACGGCTGATATCTGAATACTGACCTTCGAAGATCTTGATGTGGGCATCGGTAGATTTACAAATCGAGCGATCGGAAATTTATGAAGGAATTTCGTTTGATACCGGTGACTATTTCTGACGTTTGAGCGTTGGATGTGAAGCTCGAACTCGATCGAACCTCCTTAGCGGTTTCTATCGGTCGGGGTCTTACCCCCGTTCGATCGTTCTGTATTTTGTCGTTTCCTTGTTTGAGGGTAGGCGCTTCTTGAGAAGATTTTGGCGGCTCGTTTCAGCCACCGCAAAACCTCCGTGTTTTTATTGATTGTTCGTTTTAACTTACTTTTAGAATTCCGTATGTTTGATTATCGATCGTACGAACAATCCGATGTATTTTAAGTGTTTACACGGAAAGGTCTATATTTTGTTGAATTGTTATGGCGATCGCTCGTCAAGTCTTGAAAAAGATGTTACATTTTAAAACGATATTCAATCTACGTAAAAATAACAGTTTAATCCAGATCGACGGATTGCAGGCTCGCTCGATTTTAGTAAACGTTAAAAGCTCAAAATAATTTTAGATCTTTGACTCCGGAAAAAGCCGCACTCGATATTTGAAGCGCTCGAGTTTCCAAATATCGTTTCCAATATCTGTCGAGTACTCGTTTTCATATTTTTAGCGTTAGATCGAATATTTAAAGTGAAACAGTTCGGGTTGCCTCTACCAACCACCCATGCAGAATTTGTAAACTGCAGTATTTTTTTGCCAAATCTGCACATCCTCAATCTGCATCGATGCTTATCCATCAAGTTTAGGACCGATCTGAACCACTTATGTCTGCCCACGAAGCGAGCGTAGAAGCCCAGAACCATGCGGCTCTCCTTCAAGAACTCAATGCTCTGCGCGGGCGCGTTTCCAAACTCGAATCCGCCAGCACCGAATCCGAGCGCGTTGCCCGCCATCAAACCCTGCTGTCCATCGTCAGTAAAATTCGAGAATCTTTAGAACTCGACCGTATTTTTCAATCCACCGCCACGGAAGTGCGGCAGCTATTGAATGCCGATCGCGTCGGGATATTTCGCTTCCATGCCGACTCCAGCTACCAGGTGGGTGAATTCATCGGCGAGGACGTGCGATCGCCCTTCCCCTCTGCCATGGGCGTTGTCATTTGCGATCGCTGTTTTGGCGAAGAATATGCAATTGACTATCAATACGGTCGCATCCAATCCGTGGCCGATATCGCAGCCGCTGGCTTGCAAAACTGCCATCTAGCCGTACTCGAACCCTTCCAAGTACGGGCGAACCTGGTGGTGCCCCTCCTCAAAGGCGAAGAACTCTGGGGTTTGGTGTGCGTTCACCAATGTTCGGAACCCCGCGAGTGGCAGGCCGAAGAAATTGATTTCGTCCGCCAAATTTCCACCCACCTCGGAGTCGCCCTCCAGCAAGCGGAGCAAATCTCGCAACTGCGCCAGCAGTCCATGCGGTTGGCAGCCTCAGTGGAACGGGAACGGGCGGTATCGGGTATCGTCCACAAAATTCGTCAAACCTTCGACCTCGATACCATTTTCACCATTGCCACCGACGAAATCCAGAAATTGCTGGGGGCCGATCGGGTGGGGATTTATCGCTTCAACCCCGACTGGAGTGGCGAATTCGTCTGCGAATCCGTTGCCCCCGGCTGGAAGTCCCTCATTGAAGCCCAGCAAGAATACCCGGAACTACGCCGCAACGTCAGTGAATGCAGCGCCAAATCCCTCGCCATCGCCCCTCCCACGGATGCCAACTCCAGCGAAGCCATCTTAGTCGATACCTACCTCCAGCAAACCCAGGGGGGGCAGTACAGGCAAGGCAAACTTTACCGCACCTGCAACGATATCTACGAAGCGGGATTCTCCCCCTGCTACATTAACCTGCTCGAAGTGTATCAAGCCCGCGCCTACACCATCGTCGCCATTTATCGCGGCAAGATCCTGTGGGGATTGCTCGCGGCCTATCAAAATTCCGGCCCGCGCGAGTGGAACGAATCGGAAGTCAACTTTTTGGTGCAAGTAGGTTCCCAGTTGGGGATTGCCGTCCACCAAGCGGAGTTATTCGCTCAGTCCCAAGAACGATCGATCGAACTCGAAAATACCCTCACCGCCCAATTGCGGCAGCGTGCCGAAGAACTCGAACGGAATGCAGCGCGCGAACGGGCGGTTTCGACGATTATCGAGCGCATTCGGCAAACCCTCGATATCAGTACCATCTTCTCCTCGGCCACCCAAGAACTGCGCCAGTTTCTCCAATGCGATCGGGTCGCCGTCTATCGTTTCAACACCGATTGGAGTGGGGCGTTCGTCTCCGAGTCCGTTGCCCAAGGCTGGATTCCTCTCGTTGGTCCGGATATCAAAACCTTCTGGCCCGATACTTACTTGCAAGAAACTGAAGGAGGGCGGTATCGAAACCACGAAACTTTAGCTGTGGAAGATATTCGCACCGTCGGTTACACCCAGTGTCACGTCGAACTCCTCGAACAGTTTCAGGTCAAAGCCTACGCCATCGCCCCGGTGTTCGTCGGCGATCGCCTCTGGGGACTGCTGGCAGCCTATCAAAACTCGGGCCCCCGCCATTGGGAAGAACGGGAAATGGGTTTGCTCGCTCAGGTGGGCAATCAGTTCGGCGTTGCCCTCCAACAAGCCAAATTATTCCAGAAAACCCAAGCCCAGGCCCGGGAACTCCAAGGCACCCTCGCCAACCTGAGCGCGATCGTCGATAACCTCGCCGATGGATTGCTCGTCACGGATGAAACCGGTCGGATTTCTCGATTTAATCCCGCCCTCAAACAGATGTTCGATTTCGATCGGGGTGTGGATTTGAGCGGCAAACATTTACTCGATTTCTTTCCCCCGCAACTGGCAAAATTGGCAGAGGAGATTCAAGATCGCCCCGAAGAAAACATGACCCTTTCAGAAGTGGCACTCGGGGGCGATCGCATCGGTCAGGCGCTGGCCACCTGCATCCTTAAAAGCGAAACGGAGGACGGCAATTGCTGTTCGGGGACGGTGATTTTGATTCGGGATGTGACGGCAGAGAAAGAAGTCGATCGAATGAAAACCGATTTTCTGGCAACGGTCTCCCACGAATTGCGCACGCCGCTGACTTCGGTGTTGGGGTTTGCCTCAATTATTAAAGAGAAGCTCGACGAAACCATCTTCCCGGCCGTCACCACCGACGATCGCAAGGTGCAAAAAGGGATTCGCAAAGTGGGGGCGAATATCAACATTATCGTCTCCGAGGCCGAACGACTGACGGCGTTGATTAACGACGTGTTGGATATTGCCAAGATGGAAGCCGGTCGGGTGGAGTGGAACCTCGAGGCCACCAATCCCCAGGACATTCTCGAACGGGCGATCTCAGCCACCTTTTCCCTCTTCGAGACCAGCGGTCTGAAGTTGGTGCGCCAATTCGACCCTCAACTGCCAGAAATTGTGGTCGATCGCGATCGCATCATTCAAGTGGTCATTAACTTGATTTCCAATGCAGTCAAATTTACCTCGCAAGGGTCGGTAACCTGTCGGGCAACGGTCAAAGACGGCACACTCGTCGTCAGCGTCGTGGATATGGGCATCGGCATCGCCCCAGAGGACCAAAGCCTGGTATTCGAGCGATTCAAACAAGTGGGCAACATCCTCACCGACAAGCCCAAAGGGACGGGATTGGGGTTACCCATTTGCAAGCAAATCGTCGAATATCACGGGGGCGAAATTTGGGTGGAAAGCCAAGTGGGTACCGGGAGTACCTTTTCTTTTAGCATTCCCCTCACCTCAAACCCGTCAACCCAACACAAAATCATCAACGTCGATGCCTTGGTGCGCCGTCTCAAACAGCAAATCGTTCCCAAACCGGAAGCCACTGCAAAGGAAAATCGAACGGTATTGGTGGTCGACGATGAGGTCAATATCCGCGAACTGTTAAGAGATTCTTTGGAAAAAGAAGGCTACGAAGTTGCCGAAGCGGTGGATGGCATGGATGCGATCGACCGCGCTAAAGCCGTCAAACCCGATCTGATCGTTCTGGACGTGATGATGCCTCAAATTAACGGATTTGATGTGGCGGCTATCCTCAAAAACGATCCCGAGACAATGGATATTCCGATTATTATTCTGTCGCTGATGGAAGATCGGCAGCGTGGATATCGTATCGGTATCGATCGCTACTTAACTAAACCCATTAACCCGGAACAGTTAGTGGGTGAAATCGATCTGCTCATCGAACAAGGCACCTCTGCCAAAAAAGTGTTGGTGGTCGATCGTAACGCTTCTACTCTCAAAACTCTGTCCGAGACTTTAGTTTCTCAAGGGTATAGCGTTGTGGAAGCATCCGATGGCGAAGAAGGGGTGGCCATTGCTCTCTCCACCCGACCCGATACGATTGTCATCGATGCCCTATTATCCCAAGAGGTTAATTTTGTGAAAACCTTGCGATTTGCCAATGGTTTGGAAAATGTCTCTTTAATTTTTACAGGAGATGTACTTGCCGATGAATCTAAATTAATTATTTAATCTGATTCTGATGAAAACCATCCTGATTCTTGCTCCCTTAGAAAGCAGATTGTAAAATGTTATCGATCTCTCCAAATTCACTTCTTCAGAAAGATAAGTCTCGTTGGCATATCGATCGCGAAATAAAAATTGAGGGAGATCGACTTCGTTCTTGAAGTTTACCCATAATCTTCTTCTACTGCTCCAATCTCTGATTCTGTAAAATCATCATGCCGCAAAAAGTTTTAATCGTCGATGACGAACCTAATATCCTCATTCTGATGGAGCAAGCTCTCGAAAAGCTCGAAGATGACGATGATGTAGAATTACTAACGGCCACCAATGGCTTAGAAGCCCTCGAAACCATTCAAGAAGAGAAGCCAGATTTGGTCTTTTTGGATGTGATGATGCCAAAAATGAGCGGTTTAGAAGTTTGTAATACCGTCAAAAACCAACTAAAAATGGATGATATTTATATCATCATGCTCACGGCAAAAGGGCAAGAATACGATAAGCAAAATGGGATTGCGGTGGGGGCAAATCTGTATATGACCAAGCCGTTTCGCCCCAAAGAAGTACTGGCAAAGTCGCGAGAAGTTTTGGGTTTAGTCACGGCCTAATCGCCCCAGGTGCAACTTAATAATCTCAAACCTGACAACGCAGGGAAAAAGGGGAAGGGGGAAGGGGTAAGGGACAATTGGTCTACTCGGTTACGATGTGACTGGGTCTAAAGTTGCACATCACGTTTATATGAATAAAGTCACCATCAAGCTCAAAAAACTGATAGCCAAACAAGATCTGGCAAGTATTATTCGGGAGTTTATCGGCGAGTTCGATACCCCGATCTCCATTACCGATAATCAGGGGAAAATTCTGCTCGGCGATCGAAATCTTGATGGTGTGCAATGCGATCGACATCCGATTGATGCCGGGGAAGATACCATTGGTTGGGTACTCGGGAATGGTCAATCCCGGTTTCTGGCGCAAATGCTCGGTCACATTGCCGGTCGAGAATTGGAGAGTAAAAGTCTGGCGATCGATGCCTTAGATCGCTACGAAGAAATTAACTTTTTATACGACTTTTCGGGTTTGATTTCCACCTGTTTGGATGTCAAAGATGTGACGGAGTTGGTACTCGATGAAGCTCGCAAGCTCATCAACGCCACCAGTGCGTCGGTGATGTTACTCAACGAAGAATCTCAAAAACTGGAAATTCTCGCCGCGCGGGGGACAGAGTATCCCCACAAAGTCACCATCTCGCCGGGATTGGGGATTGCCGGTCACGTTTTCGTCTCCAACAAAGCCGAAATCGTCAACAACGTCCAGAACGACCCCAGGTACGTTCCCGGAGAGAATAACATTCATTCTTTGCTGTGCGCGCCGTTGGTGACTCAGAATGGGGCGATTGGCGCAATTAACCTCGCCAATACCCAACCGGTAAACTATACCGCCCAAGATTTAAAGCTGTTTACGGCCCTAACGTCCCAAGCCGCAGCGGCAATCGAAAATGCCCTCTTACACGAAAATAAGCTCAAGCAAGAGCGAATTAAAAGCCATCTGGAGCGCTATTTATCGCCTTTGGTGGTGCAAGCGGTGATTGAAGCCAAGGAAGAAGTTTCCCTCGAACCCACCAAGCAAAACATTGCCATCTTATTTTCCGATATTCGCAATTTCACCCGCAAATGCGAGGAGTTAGCCCCGGAGCAAATCGTTGCCTATCTCAACGAGTATTTTACCCATATGGTTTCGGTGATTTTCGCTCACCAGGGAACGGTGAATAAATTCGTGGGGGATATGATCGTGGCGATGTTCGGCGCGCCCACTCGATTTGTCGATCGCGAACAACGGGCGATTCAGGCGGCGATTGATATGCAACGGACCATTCAACAAATTCCCAACCCTTGGATTCGCGAAAACTTTTCTACGGGAATCGGTATCTGTTCTGGGGATGTGGTGGTGGGTAACATCGGCTCGCCCCAGCATTTAGACTATACAGCGATCGGAGATAAGGTCAACGTTGCCTCGCGGTTGCAATCCATGGCAAAGGGAGGACAAATTCTCGTCAACTCCAGCGTTTATCAAGCCACGCAAGATTTATTTGAATTTGAAGAACTCGGCTTGGTGCGCGTCAAAGGTCGCCATCAACCGATCGATGCCTTTGAGGTGAAATACGAGCCATTTGCGGGACATCTCGATCGGAGTTTGATGCGCTCGAAGGTAAATCTGTGACCGTTCCAACGTTAGATTTAATCATCCCCGGAAAAATTTTCTCAGGTCGATCGAGAAACTGTCTCAATTAAGTTGCAGTTTCGAAAAATCTCTATCTAAATTTCGAGAGAAGAAATATCATCAGCCAACCTTATCTTTCCTCTGAGTATTGCTCGGAGCAGTCTATTAATGGATCTCTGATCGTCCTCGTTCAAAGACTCTTCTAAAATAGCCGCCATTAAGCCGTAGCGATCGGCGATCGTGATGCTTCCCGTGATTCTTGCCGAGACGAGAATCTCCGACACAGCACCGGGGAGAAGTGCAACAGACGATTTCATGAGCATAATTTTGTCAATTTAGTACATCCTATGATCGCAAATTTTTCCGAGATCTCCACGATCTGTAGTCTCACGAAAAGACGATCTCGATCGCACTTTTATGCGATCTAAAACACAAAATCTCTGTGATTTCAATCGAGCGATCCAAAGATGGTCAAAATAAATAGCGATCTCAACTTTTGACGTAATGTGCGCTCGGTATTCTTCACGAGATATCCCAAGATAATAGTTCAGTAAAAATACGACCGTATCGAGCCGTAACCTCTAGATGCAGCCAGAAAGCACCTGTAAGCCTATTGCGGTGGGTAATTCAGACGAGCCACAACACTCAACGCTTCATCATGCTTTATATCAACTTGTTTTTGGAAGATGACCCGATATCTACATTCGATCGGTCAGGCGAATTTCTACCAATAAAGACTGTTCTTCGAGGCGATTTGCGAATCGATTTACAGTTGCAAGACTCGAACGCCATTCACGCGATATACGTGTCATGGTAAAACATTTCCCCTGTTTTAGCTAGGTGAGGAGAGGGAAGGGGGAATCGTCAATTGTCTATTTACGCCATGTGCAACTTAATTCTCCAAAATCCTCTCCCACGGGGGGAAGGGGGAAGCTCACAGGTGTAGGTTTTTTACAATCTGGCAATTGCTGGTGGTAACGGCAACGAAAATTCAAGGGTTCGGCGATTGCCAGCTCCCCCCACTCAAACCCACACCTTTGTAAAAAACCTACCCTTGTCAGGAAGGGGGAAGGGGGATCAGTCTACTCGCTCACCATATCGCGAGTGCAAAAAGAGCGCACACCGCGTTATTTACAATTGAGAATGTACTGCGATGCAGAATTCAAAATGCATTTTGAAAAGGATTGCCGGCCTGGGAGAGCAAAGCATTTGGAGATGTGAGGTTTCGTTCGAACCACCATCGATCGCCCAAATGCTTGTACCCCTACAGCACTCCCCGATTTCGGGCTTTACGCCAGACCGACTAATTTTTCGCTCAACTCCCACAATCGTTGGGCTTTATTGTTGTCGAGGGCTTCATCGGAAACCTCTTGATCGAAAGATTTGCGCCCTTCTTTCTGGCGATTCCCCCAACTCCAATACACGCCGGACTTGTTATACTCCGGATCGACGGCCACTGCAGCCAATCGCTCGCCAGCCAGCTCCTGAGAGACGTATCCCCCGGTGATATTCTTTTGGAATAAGGGGAAGAGTTTCTGAAACAGGGGATAGTGGTTGCGGAAGAGGGGGGTTTCAGCCACGCATCCGGGATAAAGCGCGCTGAAGATGATTCCCGTGGGGGTGTGATAGCGCCGATGCAGCTCTCGCATGGTGAGCATATTGCACAGCTTGCTATCTTTGTAGGCTTTACCGGATTTGAACTTCTTGCCGTTAATCATGGTAATCGGTTCTTTGAATCCCGCTTCAAAGCCTTCGAGGTTCCCCAAATCCGGCGGTGCGGGAATGGGAATTTTGCCCCCCAACTCCTTCGGATTGGCAGTGACGGTTCCCAAAATAATGAGCCGAGGCGGCAAAGCGCGAGATTGGCGCAAATCCTCGAGCATCAGATTGCACAGGAGGAAGTGCCCCAGGTGGTTGGTGGCCACGCTCAATTCGTATCCGTCGGTACTGCGCTGGGGTTCTTTGAGCAGAGGCAGGTAGACGGCAGCATTGCACACCAAAGTATCGAGGGGTTTGCCACTTTCCCGAAAGGTTTTGACGAACTCGCGCACGCTATCGAGGGAAGCCAAATCTAGTTTCATTACCGTGTAGCTGTCGGGAGCCATACCCACCTCGGCAGCCATTCGTTTGGCCTTCTCGAGATCCCGACAAGCCATTACCACGTGATGCCCTTTCTTGGCGAGGGCTTTGGCCCCATACAAACCAACACCGGAGGATGCACCCGTTACCACAACTGTTTTGCGATTCTGTTCCATTTATCTGATGGTTCTTTTTATCTGAATTGCTAACTCTTGGAAGAGTATTTATTAATATTTTTTAAGCTGGGTTGACATTGGGTCGTTAACACCTCACGGATATAAGATTTCCTTTGGACGATCGAAATGCTCGATCGCTCGATGCTAGCCACAGCTTCTCGCGTAAAATGTTAACAAAATGGAGAATTAATACTCAAACTTTATACCAAAAATTTAACACCTCGCGATCGCCTCTATTTCTCCCCTTCTTCTTTTAGAGGAAAACCCGTCACGATCGGGGGAGGGTGACGGTGAGGTCCAAATCATCTGTGGGTTTGGGGTTCAGACCGTTTGACAGCCGCTCTCTCGAACCGGGCGATCGCGATAGTTATATCGACACGGTTTTATCGCGGTATTGCCGTAAGGGCGCGGACAGTCCGAGCGAACATGAGCGTATCTTCGATCTTTCTCCCCCGGCTTCCCCTGTGAAGTCAGAACCCCCTCTTCGTTCCGCCAGTGCTCTCCTGTAGGAGAGGGTCGGGTCGTTCACGAATTCTCTAGAGCCGCACGAACGATGCGGGTTAACTCTTCTTCCGTCCACGGTTTGCGCAGGCAATGGAATAAGTTTGCTTCTTGTTTCGCTCGCTCGATCGCATCATCATCGGCTTGACCCGTCAGCATAATTGTTGTGATTTCAGGAAATTTTTTGTGAACTTCAATTAAGAATTCATCGCCTTTCATTCCCGGCATCAGCCAATCAGAAACAATCAACAGAGTTTTAATATCGTCGAGGTCAAAGTCTTCAAGAATTTCTAATGCTTCTTCGGGACTTTCGGCGACTTCGTATAAGTAATCCTTCCCAAAACATCGTCTGAGCTGTTCTTTGAGGCTCTCGAGAATAATCGCTTCATCATCAACGCACAAAATTGCTGCTTCGGACATCGTTTTCTTCGTGAATTGTGAATGAGGGTGTAGGGTGTGGGATGTGGGGAGAGAAAACCTTTAACTTGTCATTTCTAATTTTGCATTCTCTTCCCCGGCGGCTTCCGGTTGCAATGTTTCTCCATAAGGCAGCCATACCCAAAAACTGGTTTGTCCCGGTTGGCTTTTCACCTCGATCCGTCCGTCGTGTTTGTCCACGATTTTTTTGACGATATCCAATCCCAAGCCGCTGCCTTCTCCCGCTCGTTTGGTGGTGAAAAACGGCTCGAAAATTTTGCCTTGGACGTCCTCGGGAATCCCGCAGCCAAAGTCCGTCACGCGGACTATCACGTGATTATCCCGCTCGAACACCCCCACTTCCAAGCGACCCTTTCCCTCCATTGCCTGTACCCCATTGTGAATCAAATTGCGCCACACCTGAACCAGTTCGTCGGGATAACAGGAGAGGAAGGGGACTTGTTGGTAATCCCGGATGATTTCCACCCCTTGTTTGAGTTGATTGCGATAGAGATCGAATACCGTTTCGATACTGTCGGTGACGTTGACGCGCTGTTTTTCGCCGCTGCGATCGTAACGGGAGTAAGTCTTGAGGGCAAACACCACTTTGGACGCCAGTTCGACGGCTTTGAGAATATTCTGGGCGTTGCCGGTGAGGCGGGCGAGGTTGTAAGCCAGTTGTATGTTGCGATCGGCCAATTCTCCTTTGAGCAAGGGCACAAATGGTTCGATATCTTCGAGAACCCCCATATCGACCAACGAATCGGCAATGTGTCGGGCATCGTCAATGTCTGCTTCTTGCAACTGACGAACCAGGGTGCGACGAACTTGACGCTGTTCTCGGGAGGTGAGAGAAGTTGTACTTTTCCGGGAACGTTCGATCAGAGCAAAAAAATCGATTTGCCGTTGGGGGTCGAGTTGTAGCAGCAGTTTGGGCAGTTCGTTGAGGGAAGTGTCGATCGCTGCAATGGTGTTGGTGGCAGAAGCACGAATGGCTCCTAACGGCGTATTCACTTCGTGGGCGATACCCGCGACGAGTTTGCCCAACGCCGACATTTTTTCCGATTCGATAAGTTGGGCTTGGGTGGTTTGCAACTGGGCGAGGGTTTGCTCCAATTCTCGATTTTTGGACTGGAGACTTTTTTGCAAGAAACAGTTGGCCAAATGGGTTTCGACGCGGGCGAGAACTTCTTCGACTTGGAAGGGTTTGCTCACGTAGTCGACTCCGCCGACGTTAAAGGCTTTCACCTTATCGAGAACATCATCGAGGGCGCTGATAAAAATCACCGGAATGTCGCGGGTGGACTCGTCGTGTTTGAGGCGTTCGCACACTTCGTAGCCATCCATTTCGGGCATATTAATATCGAGCAAAATCAAATCGATGGGAATGGCTTGGGCGATGGAAATGGCTTGAGGACCATTGCTGACCGGTCGCACGTTGTATCCTTTGTCGGACAGAATACCCAGGAGAAGCCGTAGGTTAGCGGGTGTGTCATCAACAATTAAAATTGTGATGTCTTGGGGGTTAGCCATATTCGATTATCACCAGAGAGTTCTAGGAGTTTAAACGGACAGAGTTGGATCGATCGATACGGGTCTCGATCTCGAAAACATCTCGCAGTGGGCGAGACATCTCGTTATCGATGTTCGGGGGTGGAGAGCGGGAATCGGAAAATTAGGCGATCTTTCATCGATTTGTGAATATATGGGTTTATAAATACGCGATCGCTTTTCGCAATCGTTGATGGATCGTTGTTAAAACTTTCGATCGGCGATGGCCGTGCCAGGTTGCTGCTCGATCGCCTCTTGCATTAACCGGGCAATCTTATCGTAAGCAAAATCTTGAGCCAGGGAGGCCAGGGCATTAGCCATCATGTCGTCGTGTTGGCGAATCTCATCGATATAA
The DNA here is from genome assembly GCF_057467645.1 of Zarconia sp. Classification (NCBI taxonomy): domain Bacteria; kingdom Bacillati; phylum Cyanobacteriota; class Cyanophyceae; order Oscillatoriales; genus Zarconia; species Zarconia sp. The sequence continues at coordinate 33,153 of NZ_JBRJXU010000082.1, read as the reverse complement.
CCGTCGATTTTGGTAATTTCGGCGAAGCTAGCCGCACTTTCGAGATTCTTCAACAGCGACGATGGGAGTGTGGCTAAATTTCCCGAATCAAGGGCTTTTTGCAAATCACCAGGAGACTGGGACGAACCCGTCTCGGTCGGCTCGTCATAAATGTAACGCACGCCGATATGTTTGTGCATCGCCTCGAAAATATCCGCTTCTTTAAAGGGTTTGCGCATGAAATCGTTACACCCGGCCGAAAGCACCACGGCCCGTTCTTCTTCTAAGACACTGGCGGTGAGGGCAATCACGGCTGTCGCTTGACCTTTGGTCGTCGATTTAATCGCTTGGGTGGCTTCGTATCCATCCATCACCGGCATCCGCATATCCATCCAAATTAGATGGGGCTGAAATTCGTCCCACACTTCGACGGCTTCTCGACCGTTGGTGGCTTCTCGCAGTTCGAAGCCCAAGGGATTGAGCAGTTTCACGAGCAATTGGCGGTTGATGGGTTTGTCGTCGACGATGAGAATCCGATAGCGGGGTTGTCCCGGTTCCAGGGCGAGGACGCGACGCTGGGGTTGGTTCTCCTCGATTTGCGTGGGTTCGACTTCCACGGTTTGAATCTCAAAGGCAAAGGTGGTGCCTTCCCCCACTTCGGAAGTGACATGCATTTCGCCCCCCATCAACCGAACGAACTTACGGCTGATGGGTAGTCCCAATCCCGTGCCTTCTTGGGCTTGTTTCCCGGTTTCCGTCTGCACGAAGGCTTCAAATAGGGTATCCATATCCTCTGGGGGAATTCCCGCCCCGGTATCTTCGATGGCGAAGTGGAGGGTGAGGGGGAGGGAAGAGGACGCGGAGACGCGGGGACGCGGGGAGGCTGAGGAGGTTTCGGGGACTTCGGAAGCAGGGGAGGCTAAATTTTCTCCCGTTTCTCCCCCATTCCCCATTACCCGTTCCCCATTCCCCATTCGCGTAACGCTGAGGCTGACGCCGCCTTGTTCGGTGAATTTGAGACCGTTGTTGATGAGGTTGATGAGGACTTGGCGCAGTTTAACGGCATCGGTGTGGATGTAGCGAGGTAAGTCGGGGGAATACTCGACACTCATTTGCAATCCCTTTTCTTCGGCTTTGAATTGAAACATATCGCCGACGTCGTTGAGGAGGCGGTGGAGGTCGAAGTTTTTCTGGTTGAGGGTGGTGCGTCCGGCTTCGATTTTGGAGAGGTCGAGGACGTTGTTAATCAGGGTGAGAAGGTGTTCGCCGCTACGGCTAATGATGCCGACGTTTTCTTGATGTTCGGCAGGGAGGGATTGGCTGCGGGCCATGACTTGGGAAAAGCCGAGAATGGCGTTGAGGGGCGATCGCAACTCGTGACTCATGTTGGCGATGAAGGTGCTTTTGGCTTGGTTGGCTGCGTCGGCTTTTTCTTTGGCCGTTTCGAGTTGTTGGTTGGATTCGGCGAGTTCTGCGGTGCGTTCGGCAACGCGATGTTCGAGGGTGGCAAAGGACTCTTTGAGTTGACCGGCCATGGTGTTGAAGGATTTGGCCAGTTCCCCCACTTCGTCGGCGCGATCGAATTTGACGGTTTTATCCCACTCCCCTCGGGCAATATCTTTGGCCGATCGATTTAAACTGAGAATCGGACCGGTCACCCAACGGGCGGTGAGAATTCCCACCCCAGTTGCAACCAGTAAAGCGGCGGCGCACAGGATGATGGTGGTGCGGGTGTTGGCGTTAATTTGCCCCATGAAGTCGGATTCGGGGACGACGACGACGATTTGCCAGTCGAGGCCGAAGCGATCGCGAAACGGTTGCACTTGCACGAATTGCCGCCCACCGTCGGTGGTAAATTCGAGTTGTTGTAAATCTTCGGTGGATTGTGCGATCGCCTCTTCGGCTAAGTATCTCGCCGTCGCTTGGGTGAGGGGATTTTGGCTGTCGGCAACGTTCACCCGTTCGGCCCCGTATTCTTTTTGGGTGGTTTTAAAGGGTTTTTCTCCGGTGGAGGTTGCTACCAACATTCCCGATCTCTCGATAATATAAACTTGTCCGGTTTGACCGATTTTAAGACTTTCTAAAAAGTCACCGATTTGCGAGAGATTGATATTGGTGAGCAACACGCCTTGTAACTGCTCTTCTGGGTTATAAAAGGGCCTCGAAGCCCCCAGATAAGCGGTAATTCCCGCTGTATTGGGATAGATTTCGCTCCACACCGGACTTTTGGCAGCAACGGCGGCTTTATACCAGGGTCGGGTACGCGGATCGAAGGGAATGCTACGGAGAACTTCTAATTTTTTTCCAGTTTCGTCAGTGGAATAGGTAGAAAAAATATGCTTGCTCGCAGCAGTCGAAACTCTCAAGGTGAGCTGATTTCCATCGAACCGTTCTGCACCGAGATTATCTTGATTTTCTAAGCCTAAACCGGTAAAAGTCAGGGTCTCGAAAACTTTGAGCTGTCGCCAAAAATATTGCTCTAAGGTGGGAATTTCCGATAACTTGAGTTGCCCGAGATCGAAGGCGGTTGCATTAATTTGATTGACTTGATGGGGAACGCTCAAGTAGGCTTCTAAATTTTCCTCTACCCGAGCATTAATTTCACTTAGAAGTTCTGAGGCAACGTCGTTAACCGACTTCTGACCGGTTTTAAAAGAAAGGTATCCGACCAGTCCCACGGCTGTGAAAATTTGGAGAACAAAGGGAACGATTAAAACAGTTCGTAAAGGAACTTGACCCGAAAGATAGTGAATGCTTCGATTGAGTGAGTTCATCTAGAGATTAGTTATATATAAAAAAGAGGATTGGATATTGCCGATCGAGAATTTAAATCGAAGGTAAGCATTCAGCAATCAGTGATTAGCTGTCAGCTTTTAAAGAAAATGCACGAGAGCATTAGTTGAATCAGAGTTCTCGTTTTCTCGGGCAATTTAGAGTATGCGGTCTGAAAATCCCTGAAAATTCTAGCGTTCGAGACGATCGAACCAACTGAGAGCTGACGGCTGATGGCTGAATGCTTACAATCGAAGACAGAACGCTCTATCTCTTTCAACTGCAATTTTGCAATTGACATTTCTTCTTTAAGATGATTTATGTTCGATTATTTAATTTCTAATTTTTTTGTTTGAATATTATCATTCGTCAACAAGAATGGCAAGCAATTTTTTTCGGAATAATGCTGACATCAGCGGCAACGGAAAATTTCAAGTTTTAACGCTCATTTTACGAATCGATAATATATAGAAAATATTAATTTATTTGAGTTAAAAATTGATTGAATTCATGACGATACAGACTCGTTTGAGTTATCGACAGATTTCAATCTTGATGTCTCAGGCCGAATCATTGAATAATTTGCGATCGAATGCTGAAGCGATTTGCTACCGAATCTTTTTAGCATTCGTGAATGAGATCGCCCAAACCTCAAAAGAGCGTCGATTGATTTCAGCACTCTAGCAAAACTGGTAAATCCCCTGAAGATTACGGAAATTAGAATAGATGATATTCAAAAAATCCGTACTATTTCGGATGACAACTTTTGGATGATGAGCCAATACTAGTTGAGAATCTTCGCTTTCATTGGAGACCCCAACGGCACTGGGAAATTATAACCCTGTTTCCCGATCGCTGCAATCTACCCAATACAGTGTTGTCAAACACTCATTCTCAGGGACTGGAGATGTCGTTGTGATTCAATGATGCGTGCGTCTACTCTCAGTCGAACGAGGGTTCGATCGCTTTTCTCAATTTTCAACTCAATCTAAACTTCAATTCGACCTAGCGAACTTCAGCTAGCTGGGGTAGATTGCTGTGTCAATTTTTTAATTTTCATTTTAATCAACATAAAATTGCATGATTAATAAATTGTTTTTGTTTGTAAAAAACTAAATTAAATAGATTGTATTATTTTTTTTTGACTTTTAAATAAGTATTACAGCAAGTTTGACAGTTTATTTCATTCAGTACTGGTGAGATTAAAAAACTGAATAGATAACAATATGACATCAACAATTTTTACAAATATTATTACTGCTTTCTCTCCTGTCAGTTTAGTATGGATCGTATTTTGCGGAGTGGCGATCGCGGGAGAAATTCATCCATCAACTTCAAAACTTCTACCCTCTCAAACAACCTCAAACCTCCAATCCCAAACCACAGAAATTTCCCAAGTCACCTCCGTTGACGAACTTGCCGATGTGCAACCTACAGACTGGGCATTTAGCGCCCTCGAATCCCTCGTCAAACGCTACGGTTGCATTGCCGGCTTTCCCGATACCACCTATCGCGGTTCCCAAGCGATTACCCGATACGAATTCGCGGCCGGATTGAATGCTTGTTTAGACTATCTCGAGTCTCAAATTAGTGGAAACGGCAATATTTCCGCAACAGATTTAGCGATCGTTCGTCGCTTGCAAGAAGACTTTGCCCCGGAACTTGCCACCCTGCGGGGACGCATCGACTCCTTAGAAAACCGAACCGCCGAACTCGAAGCAAACCAGGTTTCCACCACGACCCAACTCACGGGAGAAACCATCTTCGGACTGACAGCAGCTGGGGGGGAGAATCGCGCGTTGAATCGATTGGAATGGGCTGGTGTGGGGGGACTCGATACCGAAGAATTGCGCCAGAATTTGGAAACAAACCCCACTTTTGCCTATCGCGCCCGTTTGTTCTTTAATACTAGCTTTACCGGACGCGATCGCCTGACAATTCGCTTGCAGGGGGCGAACTTTGCCCATCACGCCACCGGTAGCGATGAAACTCGGCTGGCCTACTCTTCTGGGGGAGATGGTAGCGTCGTTCTCAACAAGTTATTTTACCGAACTCCGATCGGCGATCGCTTCACCTTTTCCACCGGAACGACGGGACTGCTGGTTCTCAATTTCTTCAACCCCACCAATCCCTTCCTCTCCAACGATGCCACCGGGGTGATTTCCCAATTCGGTCGCCACAACCCTGCCATTTTTCGCGCAAAACAGGGGGCTGGGGCGGGTTTGAGCTTCGACGGGGGCGATCGATTCACCCTCTCGGGCTTCTACATGGTTCCCTCTGGGGATGCATCCAACCCCGAAACCGGCTTATTTGATGGGGCATTTACGACTGGAGTGCAAGTCTACGCCGAAGCCACCGACGACATTGATGTATCCCTAGCGTACCTGCATTCTTACACCCCCAGTAATGCGGTGAACTTGTTCGGGGAAGCGGGGACGGATTTCTCTCAAACTCCCTTTCTCAACGTCAGCGACGGTCGAGTTTCCAGCGATGCTACCTCTGCCGATCGCCTCGGCATTCAAACCAGCATCCGGGCAACGGAGTGGATGAATTTCGCCGGTTGGTTCGGGGCGGTATTTGCCCAAAGCCAAAGCGGACGCACCCGAGGGGATGAGGCGACGATTCTCAACTGGGCGGCAAACGTAGCGTTTCCCGATTTGGGGGGAGAAGGGAATTTGCTGGGGTTGGTTGTCGGGCAAACTCCCCACGTTGTGAGTAACGATAACGAGATTGCCGGGATTCCCATTGAAGATCGCGTTGCACCGTGGCATTACGAACTGTTCTATCGGATTGCTTTCTCGGATAAGCTATCTGTCACGCCAGGGGTGTTTTATATCGATAATCCCGAGGGCGATCGCCGCAACGATGGGTTATGGGTGGGGGCAGTCCGGGCGACGTTTAAGTTTTGACCGGTTTTGAGGGGATGAGTCTGCGATCGGATGAGCGTTGCATTCAGATCGAACGCAGAGAAAACAAAAGTTATAAACTTAAGTTGTAAGCTGTAATATAAAATACGAGAAAAAGAGTCATGTAGAGTAATGACCACAAAAACAGATGCGTATGGCAGTGAAAGTTATTCGAGAGATTGTCCGCGAAGCACCGAACTTACATCAAAGAATTAAAGAAGCGAGGCTGGCAGACGGGCGTAACGCGCAGATGCTTGCAACCCTATGTGGCATCAGCACCACTTACTGGTATCAACTCGAGTCGGGCAATCGCCGGAGTGTCAGCGAAACGATTATTAGAAATATGGAAAAGGTTCTGGGGGTTGACCTGGGACTGCCCTCGTTTGACGAAACTCAGGACGATCGCAATAAGGCTTTAGATGGATTAGATGGAGGTGATTGACAATGATGAGCATTCACGAAGCACTCATGCTGATTGACGAGTGGGTCGATTCCCTCGAAGATGATGAGTTACCCGAGAAATGCCGAGAAGCTGGAAACGACTTTTTTAGCTTTCTCCAACGCCGGGGATTCAGCTTTCGAGAGTTTGAAGAACTTGTCGTCAAAATTACCGGGATAAAGCCCCAAAACCTTTGGAGGATTGAAGACGCGGAATCGCTACGGCACTACATTCGCGCCTATCACGGCGAAGAGCAGGAACTTTCACGAGAAGAATATCGAAATGGACGAAACAACCGCAATTGGCTTGAAGATGCCACCCGTCATTTCTTCGGTCGCTGAATACGTTACGGCTCGGGAAATCGGACAGCGCATCGAAGCGACAGCAACCTGTTGGGAAGATATACCCGATGATTCTCGATCGGATGCAACCTTAGCGTGGGAGTTGGTCGAAGCCGGTCAGACGGCTTGGCATCTTCCATGCTTCCACGCTGACATTCGGGTAAAGCTCACGAGTATCTACGATTGGGAGAATCTTGAAATCGCTCGATTTGCCGCAAAGTTTTTGCTCGAAACGCTACCCAACGACCCCATCGATACAGAAACCCAACCGTTTTTAGAGTCAATCCAGGACGGAACGCGAATCCCGGACGGTTACGTGTCCTGGTGTCGGTGGCCCAATTCATCGGAATTCTACCGAAAAACGTTGAACTGGCGAATGGTGGGGTGGGCTGAGGATGCTCAAACCGAACGACGTGCAGAAGATAACACCCACTGGTTCATGCTGCAGACGGGACGCGGGGACGAGTATATGGAACGAAAGCTCGATCGACTTTCAGTAACTGGCGAAAATCTGACTGAGTAATGGGTTTGCGATCGCCCAACATAGTTATTAATAAATTGTTTTGAAGTTATTCATACAATAATTAACTGTTTCGGATACACTAAGCTTGTGAGTGGAATTCCCACTTCGAATCCAGAACTGTTCTTCCTGTGGATTTTTTTGCTTCAAATATATAGGTCTTGGAGACTTATATATACTTACCTTGCAGACTTCATCTTGACCAATTTTATGGAAGCTAAATTTTAGTTCTTTGCTGAGATATAGCCCAAAGTTTTCTCGAAGCAAAAGCTGGGTTAAAAATTGTCCGTAACCATCCCGATTCGGCTTCTTTAGGGTCTGATAATCGTGTTTCAGCCCTATAACATTACCGTCATCCGCAACACCAATTAACAGAGTTCCTCCCTCGGAATTGAGAAAAGCTGCGACAGTTTTTAGAATAATGTTTTCCATCATCTTGTCCTTTTTCTTCTCTCTCAGGTTCCAACGTGCTGAGGACTTAAATTCTAAGGTCGCACTTTCACCCTGTTGAATTAGCTCGACAATTTCGCTATCTTGCTTAGGTAAGGTCGTTTGGGCGCTCGAGAAACTTCTTGAGACCGGACAATTGATAACAGACTGCGGTAATTGAGTTTTTGCTCTTTGAATCTGTCTGTTTAAATATCTAATTTCTTGTTGCAACCTAGTATGATTATTTTCTAAATTTATCTGTTTGCCAAAAATATTTTTTCTGATATCAGATTCTGATTTTTTTACCTGCATGAGCTTACTGCGTAAACTTACAATTTTTTGCTGCATATAAAATTTATTTTGTGGACTTTTGCTTTTGGAGACACTGTACTGCTCAGAGCAAATTGCATTCTGGATGTTGACTTGTTGTTGCACTAATTGACTCGCTTTTTTCTGAAGATTCGCAATTTCTTGCTGCAATCGGTTTGCAGTGTTTCTATAGTTAAACAAATACATACACGCTTCCTCTGAAGAGAAGGGAGAAATTTTTAGAATATAAATAATTGTACAATATTTTTTGTTTGTTTCTATAAGTCACTCGATCTTCCCCCATCATGCTAGTCTAAACATCTGCACTTCCCTCCCATCAAACCGCTGTTTCTCCCCTCACCCCCATGCAACCTGAAATCACCGTTCCCGCCGCCCTCCACGGTCTCAAAACCCCCGATATTCCCCCCTTACTCGGCGCATCCTTAGAACAACTCACCGAATGGATCGTCGCCCAGGGACAACCCGCCTACCGGGGGAAACAGTTGCATCAATGGATTTACAAACAGGGGGCAAAATCCCTCGGCGACATTACCGTATTCCCCAAACAGTGGCGCAACGATCGCGCTGAAATCTCCATCGGACGATCGACCATCGACCATCGTTCCGTTGCCCGCGACGGTACCACCAAGTACCTCCTGCGCCTAGATGACGGTGAAATTATCGAAACCGTCGGTATTCCCACCGCCAATCGCCTCACGGTTTGCGTCTCTTCTCAGGTGGGTTGTGCCATGGCCTGCGATTTCTGCGCCACGGGGAAAGGGGGATTTACCCGCCACCTCGGCCGCCATGAAATCGTCGATCAAGTACTGACGGTACAGGAGGATTTCGATCGCCGCGTCAGTAATATTGTCTTTATGGGGATGGGGGAACCGCTGCTGAATACCGATAACGTCCTGTCGGCGATCGCTGCTTTAAACCAAGATGTGGGAATTGGGGCGCGATCGATTACCCTCTCCACCGTCGGCATTCCCGGACGAATCCGCAAACTCGCCGCCCACAAACTCCAAGCTACCCTCGCCGTCAGCCTCCACGCCTCCAACCAACGACTGCGCGAACAACTCATCCCCAGTGCCCGCCAATACCCCTTAGAGGCCCTCTTCGACGAATGCCGGGAATACGTTCGCCTCACCCATCGCCGCCTCACCTTTGAATACCTGCTACTGTCTGGCTTCAACGACTGGCCCGAACACGCCGCAGAACTGGTCAAACACCTGCGGGGATTCCAAAGTCACGTTAACTTGATTCCCTACAACCCCATCTCCGAAGCCGACTACCAGCGTCCCGAAAGCGATCGCATCGAAGCCTTTTCCAATATCCTCAAACAACACAACATCGCCGTCAGCGTCCGCTACTCCCGAGGTTTAGAAGTCGATGCCGCCTGCGGACAGTTGCGATCGCGCGCCGTAGGGGCAAAGCATTCGATCGATTAATTTTAGCCCAAACGAAACCCAATATATCCAAATGCTTCGCCCTCCGGGGTGTAGGGAAGACACGGGGACGCGACTGTAGGGGCGCGCGCATTTGAGCAATTAATCGCCGCTCAAACGAAACCTCATATATTCAAATGCTATAGCCCTCACGCATGGCTACGAAGCGCGCCCTCCGGAGTGTAGGGGAGACGCGGAGACGTGCTGAGGGGAGATACGGGAGCAAGATGCTCCCACTATGTATTATCGATTCTTCCTCTATTCCCGAAGCCTCCTTCGCCTCCGAAGCCGAAGTCATGAATTTCTTCTCCCTTTCCCCCTTAACCCTTAACCCTTTTCCACCTCCAGGTCTAATACAACTCGTACTTCAGTAACGTACACGGCAGCGCACCGTTATAAACCGGCATCCGACGGGAGGCGCGCAATCCCACTCGTTTGGCGAGTTCTTTATTTCCCGTCAGAATATACCCCGTCCAGCCTTTAAACCGCTGCTTGAACGTATCGCCTAACAGTTTGTACAAATCTCCCAATTCTCGGGCATCGCCCAACCGTTCGCCGTAGGGAGGATTGCAGATGACGATGCCCCCTTCCCCCGGCGCTTCCACTTGATGCAGTTCCTGCTGTATTAATTGCACCTGACCTTTGACGCCGCAGTTTTCGGCGTTGATGCGGGCGCTGGAGACGGCTTCTGGATCGCGATCGCTACCGATAATAGTGGCAGGGAGGGTGTCGAGGCGGTTTCGATCGGCTTCTCGTTGAATCTCCACCCACAAATCTCGATCGAAATCGGGCCATTTCATAAAGGCAAATCGATCGCGAAACGACCCCGGCGCGATGTTGAGGGCTTTTAAGCTGGCCTCGAGGGGGAGGGTTCCGGAGCCGCACAGGGGATCGAAAAGGGGTACACTGGGCGAGTACTCCGCCAGGTCGAGCAAGGCCGCTGCCAGGGTTTCTTTGAGGGGGGCTAACCCCACGGCCGGTCGGTAGCCCCGTCGGTGTAAACTCGGGCCAGAGCTATCGAGGCTGAGAATACCGCGATCGCGATAGATGTGGAGGTTGAGGGCGAAATCCGGATCGTTGGCATCCACGCTCGATCGCCGCCCGAACCGATCGCGCTGCTGGTCGACGATCGCATTTTTCACCTGGAGGGCGCTGTAGTGGCTGTGGTTGAGTTTGCGGTTGCTGCCGGTACAGCGAACGGCAATGGTATTATCCGGAGTTAGGTACTCCCCCCAGTCAATTTGCTGTACCCCTCGGTAAAGCATCCCGGCATCGACGCAGCGAAACTCCGTGAGTGGAACCAGCACCCGGAAAATTGTGCGCGCCCACAGGTTAACGCGATACAGCAGGGCGAGATCTCCTTGGAAATGCACCCCGGCAAAATCTGGAACCACCTCGAGCGCCCCCAATTTTTCCAGTTCTCGGGCGGCGATCGGTTCTAGACTACGAGCAACGGTGGCAAAGTATCGTTTCATCATTTGCGCTGTTTGGATAATCGGATTTTTCGGGTTGAAGCGTTTAGAAAAGACTTAGGTGAAAATAAAAAAAATGTGAGATTTGAATCGAAAGCTTTACCGACGATCGCGACCGTGAAATACTAGAATTAGCTCTGGATAAAAATCATTATCTCAGAAACTGAAGCAATAAACCCTTAAAAAGGAATTTGATACAATGACCCGTGCAATTATGGAAACTGATAAGGGAACAATTCATCTGGAATTGTTTAAGGATGATGCTCCCAATACCGTTCAAAACTTCGTCGATTTATCCAATAAAGGATTTTACGATGGTTTGAATTTTCATCGCGTGATTAATGACTTCGTAGTTCAAGGGGGCTGTCCTCACGGTACGGGAACCGGCGGACCGGGCTACACCATCAAATGCGAAATTAATAAAAACAAGCATATGGCAGGTAGCTTGTCAATGGCTCATGCCGGAAAAGATACTGGCGGCAGTCAGTTTTTTATCTGCCATTCTCCCCAGGCTCATTTAGATGGCGTGCATACCGTTTTTGGCAAAACTGAAGATATGGATGTGGTCAATGCTATTCGTGCCGGAGATAAAATTCTGTCGGTGAAAATCGAGGAATAGTTTCCTAAACGTTGGCAATCATTTTCGATCGCATTTTGAATCTGATTTGAATCTAATTTAATATTCGGGTAGGTCGTGAGGTCGCGAAACAATTCGTTCAATTTTGCCCCAAAACGGTCTACCCCAACGACTGCTTTAATCGATCGCAATAATAGCAAAAATCTCACGTTATATAAAAGAGATTAGATCTAAGAGTTCCGACTCAAGAGATTCCGTAAGATATCGATCGCCTCTTCTACGGTTTCGGCAACCCATAAATTATCTTCAGAGAGATTCTCGAAAAACGATCGAGTGGTGCGATCGCAATTGAGTAAAATGACCGGCTTTTTTGCCTTTAATGCCAGTGCCACTTCCGATGCCGTTCCCGCACCCATTCCGCAAGCGACGATCGCATGACTCGATAGCGCGTTAATATTATTACGGGCACTCCCCAAATCCGTAAAAATAGCGATATCTACCGCCTCGGACATCCCTTCATCCGTAGCAGTCGGGAGAATACCAACGATCAAACCGCCTGCTTGTTTTGCCCCCTGATTGGCGGCCTCCATCACCCCAACATTGCGTCCTCCGGTCAGTAGTATCCATCCCTGAGATGCGATCGCACTTCCTAGTTTTCTGGCAAGGTTGCGATCGATTTCCCGCGCACCAATTCCGGGTCCCATGACCCCAATTATTAGTTTTATCATCGCCTCACAACTTTTGCACTCGATGACGGGTTAAAAGTTAGAATTTTCAAAATCGTCTTCGCTCCATCACAATTTTTATTCACATAGAACTGAGTCAATTTTGATTTTCATCTCAATCGCAAGTATCACCGTTAAATTCTGACATCAAGTACTAAAAAACAGATAAATTATCAATTAAAAATCCAACAAAAAACATGTTTTAGAATTTATGATTACTTGCCGGTTGTCACAAATCAGCTATTTTATCGAGCTAATTCTAGTATCGATTACACTCGAACGTAAATTCTACAATCGAGCGAAAGTCGATCGGGCAAGAAAAGGATTCCTCAATCCGATACTCTCGACCCCCAACCCGAGGGATATCGTTCGCTCGACCCCTCCTCGCTCCATACCTAGATACTTCCACTTACGCATCTTTCCCTTCAACGTTGACGATCGAAAGGATAAAAAATGCGGTATCTCGAACCCAATTCGCCCTCAGTGGTAAGAGCTATCCAACATCTGCTAGCTTATGTCTAGGGACGCATCTAAAAATCGTAACAATTCGAGAGTGGGAGCAATTGCGGCACTCTCTTCGTCCAGATCTGGGGACTTCACGATCGAAGAACGATCTAGGTAAATTATTTGAGATTTCATGGGATTCGCTCAATATCAGTTCTCTCGCTTTAAATTTTCCTTTCAAACACCTCAACGGTGGCTTTCTTTCTCAAACCATTTGGCGCTCTCTATCTTGAGTAGCGGTCTATTCAGTTTCGGTCTCGGCAGTTCGGCAACTCTCGCGCAAACCGGTCCAACCTGTGAGATCGCTCCCGCTGCCGCCGCCCAAAAAGAAGCCCTGCGCCAAGCCGGCATCGTTGAGGGAAATCCCCAAGCCCGAGAACGCTATCAAGAGATGGTGGCAAAGCACGCCGCCGAAGTTCAGGAGTGCCGCCGGCAAACTTGGCCGCAAAATCAAGCACTCTGGTTGCGGGTCTATCCATGCGATGCCAAACCCGGCGTTCTGGAAGGGGTTTTAGATGAAATAACCAATAAAGGTTACAACCAAGTGTACGTTGAGGTATTCTACGACGGTCAGGTGCTCCTCCCAGCGTCCGATAACCCCACCCCTTGGAATCCCGTGGTGCGATCGTCGGGGGCAGAAGATCTCGATTTATTCAGCGATTCGATCGCCTTGGGACGGGAACGGGGACTGAAAGTTTACGCCTGGTTGTTTACCCTCAATTTCGGATACACCTACGGACAGCGATTCGATCGCGCTTCGGTTTTGGCCCGTAACGGTTACGGCGACACAACTTTAACCGTCTACGATCGCGCCTATGCAGAATACGATGGCTCGAATCCGGGCGATCGCAACCAAGCTTTCGTCGATCCCTACGACGAACAGGCCCGGCAAGACTATCGCAAACTCGTGGATGAGGTGGTCGAACGCCAACCCGATGGGGTATTGTTCGACTACGTGCGCTATCCTCGCGGAACCGGATCGCGATCGGTCGTCAGCGAAGTTCAACAGTTATGGATTTATGGGGAAGCCGCCAAACAAGCCCTATTCCAGCGCGCTTTGAACTCCAAAGGACGGGCACTCATCGAGCAATTCTTAAACCAAGGATACGTCAGTAACAGCGATGTCGATACGGTCAACCGACGCTATCCCCAAGAAGAGGCGATGTGGCAGGGACGCAACATCTCGCAACCCGTCCAAGACCAGCTTTGGTATCTCAGCGTCGCCCATGCAGTGCAAGGCGTCCTCGATTTTCTTGCCGAAGCCATCGAACCCGTCGAAGAGGATGGTCTTCCGACGGGGGCGGTCTTTTTCCCCGATGCCAATCAATCCGTGGGAGAAGGGGGATTTGACTCTCGCTTGCAGGCATGGGATCGATTCCCCGCTTCCATGCAATGGCATCCAATGATTTACGGCGTTTGCGGCGAAACAAGTTGTATCGTCAATTTGTTGGAACGGGTTCTCAACTACGCCCCCCTGGAAACTCAGATCGTACCGGCGATCGCTGGTAAATGGGGAGAACCGATTACCAATCGCCCTCCCCTAGAAGAGCAAATGCGAGATATTCAGCGCGCTGCCCCGCAAGTGAATTCCATCAGCCATTTCGCCTATTCTTGGCAAAATCCAGAATCCGATCGCGATCGGAAGTTCTGTTCGTTGGATTAAGGCGCAGATTCGATCGAGTTCGCTGAATTTGGAGATCGGGGAGGCAGGAGGGAGTGAATGGATAATTGACAATGGGTCAGTTGCGACGATCTTCCCCCTCTTGCCAAAAACTGTCCGATCCCAAACTGACGGTTTCTTATCGCTGCATTCAGTTAGTTGAACCTGAGTTTTGGTTAAGAGTTAAATTTTGAATGCTTCAACGACAGAATCAGGTTGAAGCCGATTTTTAGGTCACGGTAGCATCAAGGTTTGAGCTGATCCAAAACTGGCGTTAGTTTAGGACAGCTATACTTCCACCAGAATCCTTCTCCCCCAGCTCACCCTCGCGATGTCCTAACAAGCTTGAATATAGCCATATCGCTCCTTTCCAATTCTCCAAGTGGCATCGTACCCTTTGGGGGTAACAACCCTTGAGAGAAGGGAGTTCTGCGTATAAATATCGATCGCCTTTCCCATCAAATCTTGTCAGAATTGAGAAAGTGGCATCAAACTTCCTCGATCGAAGACGTGGGGTTCGTATGTTGGAAACATCACACACCAACCAACACCACAGGGGATGAACTATGAGTGCTACTCAAACGACCCGTTCGACAATATCCGTGTTGCGTCGCGGCAGTAGGAGCGATGGGGTCAAACACTTGCAGACTCAACTCAACTCCATTCTCAATGCCCAACTCATTATCGATGGTCAATTTGGAGCCTTGACCGAGGCCGCCCTCAAACAGTTCCAAAGCCGTTACGGTTTAGTTGTCGATGGTATTGCCGGAGTGGAAACTCAGACTCTCCTCGAAAATATTTGGTCTGCCCCCCTTTATCCATTGCCCACGCTACGCCTTGGTAGCACTGGTGAAGAAGTGCAGTACCTGCAAGCCTTGCTGCACAATTTCGGATATGCGATCGCGGTAGATGGACGCTTCGGCCGCCACACCGAGGCTGCTGTTCAACAATTCCAAAACCGCTACAGACTGCTAACCGATGGCATTGTCGGGCGCAATACCTGGAGTTTGCTGCAATTTCAATTTCACGATTAATCGACGACAAAACGCAATTAGCCGACCCACGATCGCCAACGGCTGTCGATCGCGCGATTACACCCTCAGTCATTTTCACCCAGTGAGGTATTGATTATGAAATCTCCCCAAACCCCCAATAATTCCCCAGAAAACAACACCATTGTCTCTTTTCCCTCTCACGATTTCATCGAAGATATTACCGCCATGCCCAATTCATCTGTCATCAACTCCACTCCTGCAAACGCCTCGATGGCTGAATCGACTGCGAAATCGAGCGCTACAAACTATCCCAACTACCTCCAGTGGGTGGGGGGACGCAAACAGCTTAACGGCTATATCGGTGCAATTTTACTGACGGGAATGGCAATTTTTCTCAAAGCCGATTTTCCCCACTACGCAACCGCCGTTCTCGTAAGTTTGGGCATCACCAGCTTTTCTGTCGCGACGGAAGATGCCTTCAAAAAACGCTAATCGAGACTGGCGATCGTCCGTTCGAAAAACCCAAAAAAAACCCTGGAACAAGACTAGGTTTAGGTCGTTCCAGGGCTTATTGAAATTGTCTACTGATGTCTCAACTCAAATTCAACCGTACTTTTAGTATCCGCAACCTAAAAGGGGGTTAGTCAAAGGGATGATGAAGAACCGAACCGATAACATCAAGTTCGGATAAATATCGAGCACACGTGCAACTTATCGCAGCTCACAATCCGTCATCAACCCGTGAAAGCGATGTATAGCGTTTCTCGAATGGATGAGGTCCGGAAGATCCCCCGCGCATCCACGGCAGTCGTTCTACTTGGGGAAACCCCTCTGGCGACGCTGCCTCCCCTTCATAAGGGGGACTTGAGATTTAAAATCAGTGAGGGCTGATTTGAGAACCGCTATAGAGTAACGTCAGTTCGGGTTAAGTTTTTTACAACCCTTGTAATTCCTGTTATGACGGCAACGAAAATTCTAGGGTTCGGCGATTGCCAGCTTCCCCCGCTTCCCCAGCTCAAATTCACTCAACAGTTAAAAACCGGCACCAATACCCCAAAGCCTACCCCCCATTCGGCCCCTGAATTAATCGGAGTGCTTCTTGGGCAGCTTCGCGAACGTACTTATCGCGATCGGCACAAGCATTTTCCAAATCGGGAATCGTCGCTTTCGCCTGAGTGCCCATGCGTCCGAGAGCATCGGCAGCGTTGCGGCGGACCAGCCAATCTTCGTGAGCGAGAGCCTGTTGGAGAACGGGAACGGCGGCCGCACCGATCCGTTCGAGGACGAACACCGCACTCGATCGCACTTCTTTATCTCGATCGAGCAATGCCCCTTCAAAAACCGGGACGGCGGCACTGGCTTCTGCCCCCATACTCCCCAGGGCATTGGCAGCATGGCGACGCACCGTTGCATTGCCATTTTGGAATGCCTCGACTAAATCGCCCACCGCTGGCATTCCTATTCGCCCCAAAACGATCGAGGTGAGGACGCGAACGTTATCATCTCCCATTTTCAGGGCTTCGATGAGGGCAGGAATGGCAGCGGTTCCCATGCGTTCCAGGGCAAATACCGTACCCGAGAGAACATCGCTATCTTCGAGTTTGAGTGCTTCGACGAGGAGGGGAATCGCCGCATTTCCCATGCGTTCCAGGGCAAAAGCTGCACCCGATCGCACTTCTTTATTATCCTTTTTGAATGCATTCACTAAAGCGGGCACCGCTTCCACCCCGATATGACCCAATGCCACAGAAGCATGAATGCGCACGCTTTCATCTTCATCTTCGAGGGCACAGACGAGGGTGGGAACCGCAGCTGTTGCCCGCGCCCCCAGTTGCCCTAATCGATCGGCTGCCAGTTGGCGCAGACGGGTATCGGGCAAACCCAGTTGAGAAATGAGCTCCCGAATCCGGTGTTTGAGCTTGGCTTTTCGCAGGAGAACCGGATCTAAACCCGCCCGTTCCCCCAAGCGTTCCGGCAACCACGGAGGAAGGTTGGTTTCCCCTTGGCGGGCGATGGCACAATCGCGCACGGCTAACAGAAAATCGCCGATCTCTTCTGGGGTAGCCGGGGAGTGTTTTGCCCGATCGAGAAATTCCCGCCACGCCCCTTCATCTTCCCCATTGCGCTCGACTAAATACAATCCGGCAAGATATCGGGCCACAGGCGATTGCAGAAAACAGACTTCCCCAGTCGTTGGCACGCTTGCGAGTAGGCCCACATCCCGAATCAGATACTCCAAATCGGTTTTAGCTCGTTCTGGGTTGGGTTTATCGTGCTTTGCCAGGGCGGCAAGCACCTCGCCTTCGGGAATAAAAACCGGTCGATAGTTCTGTTGCAGACATTCCCAAGCCACCACCTGGGCGCGACGATGAAGGGTTAAATCGGGCCAGTGGCGATCGCCTAATCCCCCCTGGTTGAGTCGATCGAGATAATTGAGGATTAAATCGGGGATATTTTCCGGTCCGCGATCGATACTTTGTTTTTCCCGATCGGCGATCGCGCAGTCGGTGTAGAGTTGCGCGTAGAGGGGTGTAATGGAGCGATCGCCCGCAAGGTCGCATAGATGATGGCAAATTTCAAAAAATTCCTCATCGTCAAACAGGTGATGCTTCTGAAGGGATTCGAGATACATCTCGATAAAACGAGCGAGTGGGTAACCGCGCAGGGGCAACAACTCGATGCAAGTGTTGGGATTCTCTACTCCGGCAATGGAAGGCAATGTCACCACCCGCGCCGCAGATCGCGGCAAAATGTTATCTCCCATCGTTGCCATCCCATCGCACACCACTAAAATGCGACCTCGACGCAACAAAAATTCCACCAGTTTGCGAGAAAGGGATTCTCCGATTGCGGCTTCGAGTTGTTCGGCAATGGTATCGATCGGATGGGTTGTTTCTCCATCGAACCAAATCGGTAGCATCCGATGGGAATTCAGGCGAGTGCGATCGTCGCGTTCTGTTGCCCACCGACCGATTTGCGCTGCGAGAACTGTTTTTCCCGTACCGCCTTTACCCACGATCGAGATGGTGCGGGGCGAGCGGTCAAAGAAGGGTCGCAAATCTCGCCCGGTGAATTCGATGTGAGAAGTGCCGTTGAGGGTGACGGGTCTGGGAATGTAGGAAACGGGTCGTTCGAGTCCAAATAAGCTCTCGAATCGAGTCTCGAATTCTTGCCCGATTGCTTGGAGATGAACTTCTACCCAAGCATCTAAGACTCGGGGATGGTAGGCAAAGGGTGCCGCCAGACCGATATCGCGCAACCGGCGATCGAACCCGAGCAGCCATCGGGGACGCAACCAAAAGATAGTTCCATAGCCCAAGCCGCAAAGAAGGGGAAGCCATAGCAAAGGCACATTTCCCATTCCTGCAACCGATCGGGTTTCGGAGATCGTTCGATCGAAAGTCGGTTCGATCGTCTGTTGCGATCTCCCCCGAGTCTCGCTTATTGAGAGCAACAGGAGCGATAGGATCGGACTCAATAGGGCAAGCTTAGCCGCCGAGAAAAATTTTCGATCGATGCAACCCATTCGTATTCAGCGCTGGCGATTCTCTTCCCTCAATCCTAACGCTTCGAGAGTCGGGGATATTCCTGCTTGCCAACACTTTAAATTATGCAGATTGCAATATCTGCTTATCCCCTCCACCTTTCTCCCTCGGCAAGGGAGTAGGACATCACCGAGGGAGTTGCACGACTTTGCAAACGCTGTTCTACAACGGCCACGACGTTATCCCAAGATAAGTTCTCACATCCGAGTATCTCTTTGAGGGTTTGCAGTGCGCTCTCTGCTTCGCTGGCCGGTTGGAGAGGCGTGTTAAATCGTTTATGTTTATACTGGGCTTCCCGGATACCCCAACCGGCAGCCATAGCAATCAAATCGCTCAGGGTTTGTTCGGCCCGTTCTCGTTGCCAGCACCAGCCTTCTTCGGTGGTGGCATACAAGGAGGGCAAGCGGTTGAGGGCATAGGAAATTGCTTCCGCACGATCGATCGTGCGGGCGTTTTCTTCGGGATGTTGCTGTAACTGGCGGTCGATTTCCTCGGCGGCCAGCAATTCCATCACGTTACGATATTTTGAAGTAGGCTGGGATGGTATTGGCATAATTCGCTATTTGAAAATACTGCAATGGCGAACTCGGGAAAGCCTGGGTGGGAGTCTCGAAAAAAACCCAACCTTTTCCATTCGTTCTACAGTAGAAGTACTCGAAGTGCAATCGAGCTCGCCCTGAAGGCCTAACGATCTCACCCCCAATTACTCGACTGAAGGTAGAGGGGTGCGGTAGATGAAAAATTGCTTGCGCTCTCGCAAAATGACTCGGTTGGTGATGAGAGCGAACACTCAGTTGGATCGCACCCACTCACAACATGAGGCAATTGATAAATGTTTCACCCGACTCGACTCGACTCCTAGGAATATTTATTTGCGCTTTGAAACCTTTTTTTGGTTGTTTGGAGAGTGACCTAGGATCGGAGTATTTTTTCTAAGTTTTCCTCGTGCCCCTGTGAATTTCGAGGGGACTTTCGATCGAGTGTCTATTAAGAAATCGCTAGGTTTACAAAGACTTATGCAGCCACTCAACTATTGTAACAAAAATTTACAGTAGATGGATTTATTGCGGATTATTATAACAGACTGTTTTGAAGTATTTTACGCAAGCCGATCGCCAGTTTCCGCATCAAACCAATGAATTCGATCGCTTAACAGCCTCACCACGACTTCATCTCCCTCCCAAGTACGATCTGCCGGCAGCAATGCCCGTAAGGTGATGGCGTTATCGCCAACGCCAGCAATGCGAATGCTGAGTAAGTTCTGCATTCCCAAGTTTTCCACTAAAAACACCCGTCCCGGTAAAGTCAGCTTATCTCCGGCTGTCCCCAGGTGCACGTCCTCCGGGCGAATTCCCAGCACGATGTGAGGGGGAGTCGTGATTTGGGGAGGTAAGGGAACGCGCAAAGATCCCAGTAGGGCGGAATGTCCTTTGCACCGCAGGGTCAGCAGGTTCATTTGGGGACTCCCCACAAATCCAGCGACGAATTGGTTGGCCGGATGGGTATACAGACGTCCGGGGGGGTCGAGTTGTTGCACGTTGCCTTCGTAGAGAACGGCGACTTTCGTCGAAAGGGTCATGGCTTCGACCTGATCGTGGGTAACATACACCACCGGGGCATTTTGTTGCTCGAAAAGCTGTTTGATTTCCGCGCGCACCCGCTCTCGAAGCAAAGCATCAAGGTTTGAGAGGGGTTCGTCGAGCAAAAACACATCGGGATTTCGCACCAGCGCCCGTCCGAGAGCGACTCGCTGCCGCTGTCCCCCAGAAAGCTGACCGGGTTTTTTTTGCATCAAGTCAGCATTGAGATCTAAAAATTCACTGGCGCGGGAAATGCGCTGCCGAATTTCGCTGGCGGAAGTATTGCGCAGTTTGAGGGGAGATGCCATATTCTCGTACACCGTCATGTGGGGATAGAGAGCATAGCTCTGAAAAACCATGGAAATATTGCGATCGCCCGGTCTGAGGGCGGTGACATCGCGATTTCCGATTGTAATTTGCCCTCGGGTGGGTTCTTCGAGTCCCGCAATCAACCTCAGAGTTGTGGATTTTCCACACCCGGAAGGTCCGAGCAGAGTCAGAAACTCGCCATCATCGACGCTCAAACTTACATTTTTGACGGGAATTGTTTTCCGATCGTAGGTTTTGTTAATATTTTTTAATTCTAGTTTGGCCATAATTTAATTTTGGGACGATCGGCGAACTGGTACTCGCTAGATTAGATTTTTTACTATCTTTGTTATCCTAATTGGGTGAGAGCAATCGTGCAAGCTAATTTTACAAGTTTTATATTTTAAAATTCCGATAATTTCTGGAGATTTTGTTTTGCAAACAAGGTTCTGTTGAAACCAGTAAAATATTTAAAATATTAAAACTCGGATCGTATCGAACACGACGGTGCCGAAATAATGGTTGTTTAAAATCCAAACCAGGTTAAGCTAAAAATATTAATTTTGCTAAACAAAAAGAATAAAATAGTTTTCAAATAGCCAGTTTTTTGTAATGCAAAAATTGTGTTACCAATTATTTTTAATCTATTCTTTTTGCGATCTAATCAATTAAATATGCACTTCAATACGATGTAACGATTCAGGTACTGGAGTCGATCGATTGTCGATCTTATGAATAAGTTGCTTTTTTGAAACTAGTACTCCACCAAGGCAAAAATGACTGGTAAAGACTGACGCACCAGGCACGGAGAAACGGGAATGCGGAGAATATTAACACTAGGCAAAGTTGGCTTGGCAGAATACTAGTGCAGCGCGGCAGAAATAAGTACCCAGTTCTCAACCGCCCAAAGCTATGCATAGTATGCATTTTTCATTGTGGATTTTTAATTCTGTGTAGCAGCACTAGCCTACATTATTCATGAGAACCTGCTCCAAATAGCCGGAAGCCTTCAGTCTCAGTTGATTAACGAGTTTTGTCCCAATTACAGTTTGTAATCGAGCGAAAATTCTCGAATTCGACGACTATTCAGGGTTTCAGGCATTTACGATCGGCGTTGTGAAGAATCCAGCCTAGGCAGGGTCATTTAGAGGTTATTTAGTATCCTGAGATACATTTTTGATTTTAAATTCCTAAAACACACAAAACAAATAATAATGCAAACCAAAGATACAAATGCTTACAATAAGATCGACAAGATAAAAATCATTAAGAGATAGAAAAATAACGTAAAGTATCTATTATTTATAGCAATTCTCACCTCTTATGAGGTACACCCAAATTCTATTTCCCATTCCCCATTGCCCATTCCCCGTTCCCTCTTCCCTAAAACCCGAAACTCTGTACCTCATGAGTATGAGAACCGCTATATATAAGAATTTTTTTGTTGATGCTCTACAGCATTTATCCCATGAATGAGTGACAGACGCTTCCTCGCGCATTCTCCTTAAAAAGGGGGACTTGAAATTAAAGCTCAGTCCTCACTGATTTGAGAACCGCTATATTTTTTATACAATCAAGATCTTCAATCGATAAATATACCCAATGTACGGATCTCAAATATGATGTAAGAGTATAGACTTCCGTATATTCAATTATTTTTGATCTCTATATCGGTATAAATGCGTAGTACCTATTTAGCTAAAAAGAAATCGATAAAACGTCAAGAAAAGCGACAGCGATCGTAAATTTATTTTGTTTTAACAGCATCTTTATCAGAACTGATATCTCAGTGACCGTTAGTCGTTTTATCTGACGGAAGAAGCGATTATAATTAACAATAGATTGTATAGCCAAGATGAAATAATCGGCTGTGACTATCGAATGTTGTGGTCTATTAGGCGATCGAATTCGATGGAGAGCGATCGTACAATAAAAACCCCAAGTACGTTTCGTTCGATGTCGATTTTCTTTGAAGGACACCAAAAATCCATGAAGTATCTACCCCTGATCGGAGCACTCGGGACGACGGTTTTGGTCGTTGGCATCGGAATCTCTAACGAGAAAAGCGCAACCGCCATCACCTTTGAAACACCGGAGAATCCAGCTCCCCAACGTTCTCGCGGCGGGGCTTCTCGCGGTGAGAGTAACATTCGAGTTCGGATGGCAACCCCACCATCCGTATTTGCATTGTTGCCCCAGAGCGATCGAGGCACAACCCAATTGGCTCGCCCGACGATCTTACTCTATCTCTCCCAAAGCATTGGGGAAGAAGCGGCATTTCGTCTCTACGATGAAGAAGACAATCTTCATTACCAAATGAGGGTTCCCCTATCGGGACACGAGAGAATTGTCGCGATTCAATTACCCGAAGATGCTCCGGAGCTGGAGGTCGATCAAGCCTACCAATGGTTGTTCGAGATTCAAGACAGCAGCAATGGCTCCCAGGCAAGCGGGTCTAGCGTCCGAGGATGGATTCAGCGCGTCGAATCCGAAAACGCCAACGGTAGAGAAGATTGGTACGATATCGTGGCAGCACTAGCCCGCTCGCTCGCAGCCCAACCGGAGGATACTCACCTCAACCGTCTCTGGGAAGAGCTGCTCGGTTCTATTGGTTTAGAAGACCTAGCGACGGCTCCGATCGTGGAAGTCCGCTAAAAGCGATCGCCAACTTCTACAGCACGGGACAAGTAGTCGTTTCGGGAGATTGAGTTGCTACCTCAATTTCCTCATAACGGGCGGCGATGAGGATGGTTTCGATCAGGTCTCGGGCTTGCTCGTTCGCCATATCTAGCAAACCTTTTTGACAGGCTTGCGCTTGTATTTGTTGCAGGGCTTTTCGCTGGGCAAGATCCTGTAGATTAGTGGATACGTTCGGTCCCAACCAATCCTTACGATGGTCCAAAATACCAGAGCGTTCGATATCCAGACTGGTATGAATCAAATAGGGTGGAGGCAGCACAACTTGAATTGCCCCCCGATCGCGATCGACTTCCACCACTTGGAGTTGGCTCATGTCGATCCCCGCACTGACTTGACCGATTCCCTGGTAAACCACCTTCGTTTCCCCCAAAGTCCAATCACCCAAGGTGCGTTCTTGGTTGGCCACCACTACTGTTTCCAGAGCAACTTGCGCCGTTTGCAGTTCGGTGGAGCCTTCCAAGCGCTCGACCAATAAAGATTTAACGTCTGTTGTCGACGGCTGTACTTGAGGTAAAAAGGCAGCCGGGAACCGAGCGAACCAGCCAGAAATGCCCAAGACCGCAGCTGCAACCACCGCTGATGTAAGTATCAGAGGATGAAACAGAATTTTAACGGGAGCCTTAGCAAGTTTGAGCGCGTTCATTATCCACCTCCTGGGGTGAGTCGATCGACTTGGGAACTGTTCGATGGGTTGAAAATACAATCGATTGCCGAGTCAATCTCGTCGGTCTGCTCCATGGGAGCAGTCCACCTAACTAACTTACCAGCAATTATACGAAGGATATGAGTTTTATGAATGGGAGATTCTACGACCGATCGACTTAACTGTGGGTTAGTACTGGGTTGACGTTCCTCAATAGAAATCGTTCCAAATCCAAATTCGAGGCAGCCATGGCCAGGGCATCCAGGTCAGTGGGATCGGCCAGATGGGGCAGACATCCCAAGATAGGTAAACCCGACAGCCGCTCGATCGACTCCACAGGCGCTAAATCGTCAATTTCTTCTGAGGAACGAGGTTGCGCGCAGTTGAGAACGATACCCACCACAGAAACGTTGGCCTGTCGTGCCAGTGCCGCATTGGCAACGGCTTGGGCGATCGCCCCTAATTTGACCGGAACCACCAAGACAGTAGGCAGTCGCCAGTCGCGAGCCAGATCCGCCACGGTTAATTCATCCGTCACCGGCGAACCCAAACCGCCGAGGGCTTCCACAAACAGCCAGTCGCGTTCTTGGCTTAGGGTCTGAAACTGCCGCCACGCTTGCCCGAGATCGATATCCCTCCCTTCCCGGCGCGCCGCCACGGGGGGAGCCAGGGGAGCTTGAAAGTAAAGGGGAGTTATCTCTTCAGGGGTTTGTCCGCTCTCGAAAAGCCGAGCGTAAAGTTCGCGATCGCCGGTTCCCGATTGGATGGGTTTGAGGATACCGAATCGTCGATCGACGCAGTGACGCTGCCAGTAGGCCAGCAAAGCTGAGGTTAATACGGTTTTCCCGACTTCAGTATCGGTTCCGGTAATTAAAAGCGCGTTGGAGTTCAAAGACATGACACGTTATCGGGGAATAGCAATGGACGATGGAATGGTAACTCGATCGCTCCGATCATTCTGGATTTTCTTCAGTTTCATCGGTGTCGCCAGTTTCGCCAGTTTCTGGATCGGGAGCGGGATCCGGCGTTGGATCGGGAGCGGGATCCGGCGTTGGATCGGGAACTGGATCCGGCGTTGGATCGGGAACTGGATCTGGCGTTGGATCGGGAACTGGATCTGGCGTTGGATCGGGAACTGGATCCGGCGTTGGATCGGGAGTGGGTTCTGGGGTCGGTTCCGGGGTCGGTTCCGGGGTCGGTTCGGGTTCGGGTTCTGGGGTTTCTAGCAGGATTTCCAAATCGTAATTGCTTTGGGCGAGTCCCTGAATCGGTTTGAGTTCGAGGGTATAAGTGCCTCCTGACTCCAGGGAACCGTCCCAGACTGCCACTCGTTCCGAACGGCCGGGCATCGGTTCGCCATTGGGACCGCGCACCGTCATCAACACCCCCTCGCCCCGCAATAGGGCGTTTAACTGTTGTCCGGGTTCGCCCCTGAAAGTATAGTTAATCGTCTCGTTGGATTTTAGGGTTCCTTGAGGTCTC
The DNA here is from genome assembly GCF_057467645.1 of Zarconia sp. Taxonomy (NCBI): domain Bacteria; kingdom Bacillati; phylum Cyanobacteriota; class Cyanophyceae; order Oscillatoriales; genus Zarconia; species Zarconia sp. The sequence continues at coordinate 7,818 of NZ_JBRJXU010000082.1, read as the reverse complement.
GACGAGCCGGAAAAGAGATTGAGACGCTGTTGGTAAACCACAGGTTGCGCGGGAGTGGGTTCGGGAGTGGGTTCGGGGGTGGGTTCGGGGGTTGGCTCTGGTGTCGGTTCGGGGGTGGGTTCTGGAGTTGGCTCTGGTGTCGGTTCGGGTGTCGGTTCTGGGGAGATCGTCTCGGTGGGAGTGGGAGAAACCGCGGTGTCCGGCGGACTGAGCACCCCTCGAAGCAGGGTCCAGGCACTCAACCCCGCTAAAACTGCTAAGGTTGCCCCAGCGGCGATCGTGGCGATGGGATTATCCCACATGGAGCTGGTTGTGGTGGGGGTGGGAATGACTGGGTCTACTCGATCGGGCGTTCGATTGCTGGTGGTGGACGGTTGGGGTCGGCCCACTGCCACCGTTGCCATTTGGGATGCCGGGTCGGGTTGAGGGTCGGTGGATGGGGGCGCGGGGGATGGCGGTGCGGCCTCAAAGCCATCGAGGGCTGCAAGAACTTCTCGGGCAGACTGGTAGCGATCGCCCGGACGAGCGCTTAACATTCGATCGACCACCCGAGCAAATTCCGGATTGACCGATGTCCACTGCTGCCAGTTCCAGACAAGTTGTTGGTCGTCGAGGAGTTGTTGGGGTTCCCGTCCGGCGAGCAAAACCGCGACGGTGGCACCGAGGGCGTACAAGTCGCTGCTGGGGTAGGCGCGTCCCGTTTGGATTTGTTCGGTGGGCGCATAGCCGAATTTCCCAACCGTCGTTCCCTGGCTGTGCCGCTGCTGTGCCGTTTGCTCCTGAGAGGCGGTTTCTGGGGATTGAATCTGAGTGGCTAAATCTTTGACCACCCCAAAGTCAATTAAAACGGGCAGGCGATCGGCACTGCGTAAAATAATGTTGTCGGGCGAGATATCTCGGTGAATCACCCCTTGGGCGTGGACGTACTCCAGCACCGGCAACAGTTGCCGCATCAGCTCAACGGCTTCCCCTTCTGAGAAGTTCCGACCTTGCGCTTGATATTCTCGCTGCAGGGCGCGGTAAGTTTGCCCCTCAACGTAGTCTTGTACGAGAAAAAATCGCCGATCTTCTTCAAAGTTGGCTCGGAACTGGGGGATTTGCGGGTGGGTGAGCTGGTATAGGATCGCCGCTTCCCGTTGAAAGAGTTCCTGAGATTTGGCAATGGCATACTCGCTGGTACTTGCAGGAATGAGTTCCTTCAAAGCACAGCGTTCGTTAAAGCGTCCTCGATCTTCAGCGAGATAAGTTCGACCGAATCCTCCCTGACCCAAAACCTGAATCAGGCGATATCGATTTTGTAAGACGGTTCCGTTGGCAATTGGTGGTTGCATAGGGGTCGGTGGTGGGTAGATTTCGATCGCGCGTCGGGCAACTTCAACACACCCGATCGATGTTTTATTCTACTCGTTCCTCGGGTGTTCGCAGAACTCCATACCGAAACTCGCGCCACCCCCCAACAGACATCGGGGTTAACAGCTGTTAACCCCGCGTTTCCCATAACCACCGGTCTGGCAGTCGATTCAATTCAGGGGTGTCAACACGATCTCACCCCCATGCCATTAGGCAACCACCGTAAATTGACCGGCATCGAGTGCAGGCGTACCCGTTAGCGTGGCGATCTCTTCGGGGGCGGTTGCTCCGGTTCCATCTACGTCAAAACTGAGAACCCCCAGATCGTAGAGGAAGGTTCCCACCGCAGCTGTGGCAGCCGCACCGTTGACGAAGGTGATTGCATTTCCAGCGACTAAACCACCACCAAAACCTGATGCGGAAATGAGGAAGGAATCGACAGCTTCAAAATCGGTAATGGTATCGCCCCCTTCATTCGGGGCATTGTAAACGAAGGCATCAGCCCCCGTACCTCCAGTTAGCACGTCAGCGCCACCACCACCTGTAATTTCATCATCCCCGGCTCCCCCAGCCAGGTTATTGTCTGCATCATCGCCGACAATGACATCGGCAAATTGCGAACCGATGACTCCATCCACATTAGTCGCATCAACTTCATTCGTGACAATTTCACCGCGCAGCGCGTCGTACCACTCATCGGCAATTTTTTCATAACCGTCGATGGTTGGGTGGAGACCGCTATCGTCTGGAGGAATTGAGATGTCGTCTTGGGTTAATTGGGCGTTGATATCGACCAGGGTAAACTTATCTCCGTGGGAAGCGACGATCGTTGTTTTTATCCCATCATTGAAATTTGCGGTTCGACCTTGCTCGAAATCAACGAGCTTTTGCTCTCGAGTTAGACCGGGCGGATCGTTTTCATCCAGCTCTGGTATGTTGAAGAGTCTGTCGTGGTTCTCTCGTTCGTCGTGAATGGGAGGAATGGTAGAAACAAATAAGTCGCCATCAAAATTGGTAGAGTTATCAATGCGATCGATGAGTTGACCCAATTGAGTTAACGCCGCATTGGCATCTGTATCGTTGGCCCCAGTCATATTATTCGTGCCAATCATCAGTAACACGACATCGGGCTGCACGGCTAAGAAGTTCTCATCAGTATTCTCATCGATCCGATTAGTAATCCAAAAAATCTTCTCGCCGGGATGACCTTCGTGGTCTCGATCGGGAAGCGCGTCCGAACCCGCAGTTTGAGAACCGACAAAATCCGGTCGAAACCCGAGAGTCTGAAGGTCGTTCCACAAAAACCCCCGATATCCTTCCCGTAGCTCTTCGGCAAGATTGTCATCGATTTTGCCTTGAGTAATCGAATCCCCCAAGGGCATAATTTTCGGGGTGATGCCATATTTTGTTTCGTAGGCTTTATCTTGGTCTAGGCGAACGATAACCCCCTGCGTCGCCTCACTGAAATCTTGCTCCAGCATCGGCGCAGCCAATACGTTCACCTCAAAGCTACCGAGTTGTGTCTCAGCCGCAGCATTATTACTCGTGTCGCTGACTTGGTTGTTTTCGAGGAAGACGGTATACGTCCCGGTATCGGCTGGAACCCAACTACCGCCAGGAGCATCAAAAGTGTAGGTGACGGTGCGAGGCGTGCCGTTGGTATTGTTATTAACGTTGAAGGCCGTTGGGGTTAGATTTCCTGCCGGTGACGCAATACGGATATCGCTGACATCTAAGCTGGCAACATCGATACCAATGTCGTCGGTATAGGTAACGGTAACGGTAGATTGAGTTGTTGCGCCCTCCATAAACGGTATGTCTGTGAGAGTCGTCGCAGCTGTCGGTGCAGTGGTATCGGGAGTTGTTGGGTCTGTGGGTGTGCCCGGATCTTGCGGATCGCTGGTGCCGGGGTTCTCTGTGGGCGGATTGATGGGATCGGAACCGTTGCCGCTATTGTTGGGGGTATCGGTTTGCCCGCCGGAAGACTGACCCCCCGAGCCGGTATTGTTGGGTGTCTCGTTCGCTGTGCCGCCTGTCGTATTGCCTGTCGTATTACCTGTCGTATCGTCAGTTTGACCCCCTGTCCCATTGCTAGAGGGGGCAGCGTTCGGGCCATCGATAAAATGGCTTTGGGTGAGTTGCTCGGGGGCAATATCGCGGACGATCGCCACGGTGATACCGGTCGAGCGCTCTTGAATTAGGGTGCTACCGGCGCTATTGCCCGTCCCCGCCACGATTTCGAGGCTCGCGAAGCCCAGATTTCCCCGCAGAGCGATCGAATCTTCTCCCACTTGGAAGTCTTCGATGGTATCCGTAACGATCGGTGCGTTGGGGTTGTCGGAACCGATAAAGAAGCGATCGCGTCCCCCACCACCATTCAGGGTATCGACCCCCAAATCGCCGTAGAGCCAGTCATTTCCATCATCTCCTGAGATGCGATCGTTCCCCTGTCCGCCGTGGATCGTATCGTTTCCACCATCCCCGGAGAGAGTGTCGTTATCTTGGTTCCCGAAGATGCGATCGTTACCTTCGCCGCCAAAAACGACATCTTCTCCTTGCCCGCCGAGAATAATATCGTTGCCTAGATCGCCGTGTAACTCGTCATTTCCCAGATCGCCCATGACGAGATCGTCATCTTGTCCACCCCGGACAGTATCCTCTCCTTTACCGCCTCGAAGAACGTCATTTCCTTGATTTCCATTAAGCTCATCGTTTCCTCCGTTACCGTTGGCATAGTCGTCGCCAGCAAGTCCGAGAACGGTGTCGTCCCCAGAGAGTGCTAATAAATTATCGACTTCGAGAGTTCCGATAAGCGAGTCGTTTCCGAGGGTTCCAATCATCATGGTGTTTTAGCCTTAGTACAAATATCTCAGAAGAGGTAACAGTTGAGTTGCAGAACGTTTTGAATCTAAGCTAAGCGCTCGATAAGTTAGTTAATAACCTGTGCGATTTAGCTTTTCGCGATCTCGAGATTTAATGCTTATTTTTTTTGTTTTTTCTTCCCATATTTTGAGTATTTCTTAGAGTTAGAAAAAATGGGGAAGCTATAGATTCGGAATTGAGGTAAAATCTAGGTTTAGAGATAATTAGGTTATTCTCAAATTGATTCAAATCACAATTATTCAATTCTCTTCTTCTCAAATCAAAGCACTTTAATCAATGCTTGAGAAAATGACTGTGAGTTGCCAAACTAAGATTCATGAGAATTAGAATTGATTCGATTTATTTTGACTCGATCGAACGGTTTGCAAAATCAGTAAACAATACATTAAATCTGAAGGATAACTTGCGCTTCAGATTTAAACCCACACACAAATCCTAGAGATGCTTTGCAACTAGATGCACTTTCGATCGCTTGAACGAACACCCAATTTCCTCAGTCTTTCAATTCACATTCTGAAAGACTCCGAGCTTCGTTTGCGATCTTGGATCGTATTATAGGGGTCTTACCCCAAAAGAGGTTTGTACCTTCCCCTCAACTTTACGGATTCTTTGAAAGAGCAATTGGATTTACGAAAAAATAGTGAAGTCGTCCCGATTTGGCTCGAGAGCGGCAGTAGCCTGAGGATGCGAGTGGTCAGCTTCGAGGAAAACAGGAGTCAGACCGCGTTCGGAGCAGTCGTGAGAATTCAGCGTGATTTCTGAATCTTGTCTCACATTGGTGAAAGGTTAAGGCTGTATTCACTTTGTCAACAGCCGTGGAAACGTATAACTGAAAAGGAATCTAGCTATTCGAGCCTCTCGACTTGACATCGGACCCAATTGCTTAACCTTTCACCAATGCTTGTCTCGAATTGACTCCTCATGCTCCCCCGATCGCTTGACGGTGAATTCAACAGAGATCCGGCGAACCTCACGAAATAGCCAGAGCTGCCGAAGATCGCAACACAAGTCGTCTATACACCCGAAGCCACTGGGGTTCCATTGGCGTGCAGCAGCGCTCGTTTGGGTCCGTGAATGGGATCTTCGACAATGATGGTTTGATCGCGACTGGCTCCTAAGGACACTAAAGCGATGGGTACATCCATCAGTTCGGCGAGGAATTTCAGATAATCTAAGGCTTGGCTGGGCAAATCTTCTAAAGTACGACAATCTGCCGTGGACTGTTGCCAGCCGGGAAGGGTTTCGTAGATGGGTTGGCAGCGCGCAAATTGGCGAGAACTGCTGGGAAAATCTAGAGTGCGCGTTCCATCCACATCGTAAGCGACGCAGACTTTGATTTCCTCTAAGGAATCGAGAACGTCGAGTTTGGTAATCGCCAAACAGTCGAGACCATTGATGCGGACGGCATAGCGACCGATGACCGCATCGAACCAACCGCAACGGCGGCGGCGACCGGTGGTGGTGCCGAATTCCGCGCCGATATCGCACAAGACTTGTCCGATGCCGTCCACCATTTCTGTGGGGAACGGACCTTCTCCGACGCGGGTGGTGTAGGCTTTGGCAACGCCGATAACGCGATCGACGATCGTCGGTCCGACGCCAGCACCAACGCAAGCGCCGCCAGCAATGGGATTGGAGGAGGTGACGTAGGGATAGGTTCCGTGGTCGAGGTCGAGGAGGGTGCCTTGCGCGCCTTCGAAGAGAATGTTGCGACGCTGCCGGACCGCTTCTTCAATTTTTAGGGAAGAATCGACGACGTAAGGTCGCAGGCGATCGGCATAGGTGAGGTATTCCTCAAACACCGCCTGGGGATCGAGGGGGGGAAGATTGTAGAGTTTTTCAAGGACTTCGTTTTTGTAGGGAATCGTCCACTGAAGCAGTTCGAGGAATCCGTCGGGTTCCATCAAATCCAACACTCGAACTCCGGTGCGTTCGGATTTATCGGCGTAGGTCGGACCGATGCCGCGCTTGGTGGTGCCGATTTTGTGGTTTCCCCGTCGCTCTTCGGACGCCCGATCGATGGCTTTATGGTACGGCATCGTTACGTGGGCCGTCTGGGAAATCATCAAGTTTTCCGTGGAGACCCCCAGTTCTTCAATGCGATCGAGTTCTTCGATGAGCACTTGCGGGTCGATGACCGTTCCCGAACCGATAATACATTGAGTATCGGGGTATAAAATGCCCGAGGGAATCAGATGGAGTTTGAACGTTCGGTCTTTAACCACAACCGTGTGACCGGCGTTCACGCCCCCTTGGTAACGTACGACGACATCTGCCGACTTGCTTAACAAATCGGTAATCTTTCCTTTTCCTTCATCGCCCCACTGGGCACCGATAACGACGACGTTAGCCAAGAGTCTTTCACGGGTTAGGTTGACAACAAACCCAGATTATCCTCAGCGGCGGGGACGGATGTCAACATAGAAACGGCGATCGAACCTAGGTTTTGAGCCGGTAAAAACCGCTTCGTGTAATTGGTTGTAGAATTTATTAAGAATTGTATATTTATTGTTTTGAATTGAGGCAAAGCCGTGTCCTTGTACGCTGAGTTACACCGCCATCTGGGTGGTTCGATCGTTCCTCGGATTCTTTGGCGATACTTTCACCGCAGCGACGCTCGCGAACTGGCAGAGCGGTTCCCCGAATATCCGGCTTTCGAGAAATTCTACACACAACCGCGCAATACCCTCGATGAATATTTAGAATTACATACCCTGGTTGAAAATACGCAAACCCTCGAGACGCTGCCCTATTTCATTTACCGCTTAATCCGAGGTGCTTACGTCTTTGAAAATCTGGCGTATTTGGAATTGCGCTACACGCCCTATTTGAGAACGCCTGAAGACCTCAGCCAAACCGAACGAATTGACGCCATGGCTGATATTGTGGATGTGGTGGGTCGGGCGAGTCAGATGCCGGAGTATCCGATCGTCACCAGCCAAATTTTGTGCATGCACTCGCGCCTCCCCGATGACGTAAATCGGGCGATTGTGGATTTGGCGGCGGCAAAACCCGAGTACGTCTGCGCGATTGATGTGGCTGGGGGAGATGCCCATTACGCCGATCGACTCGATAAATTCATTGCTTTGTACGAGTATGCCCGAGAGCGGGGTATCAACACCACCGGACATTTATACGAAACCCCAGAGGGTTGCTACCCCGAATTATTGCCCTATCTGATGCGCGTCGGACATGGTATCCAAATTCCCCTCAAATATCCCGAATTGCTATCTGAGGTGGCACGGCAAGGACAATGTTTGGAAGTGTGTCCGACGACCTATTTCAAAACCGGAACTCTCGACGATATCGAGCAGTTAAAACTGGTGTTCGATCGCTGTTTCGATGCCGGGGTCGATATTGCTATTTGCACCGATAATGCCGGATTGCATAACGTCCGCTTGCCTTTTGAATATGAGAATTTGCTCACTCAAGATATTATCGATTTCCGACAGCTTCAAGCCTGTCAGGAATCGGCATTTCGTCATGCCTTTGCCTGGCCTCACGAACGACCCCCAGCCGAAATGCTGACGGGATTGTTGGAGTTGAATGGGGTGTAGGGTGTGGGGTGTGGGGTGTGGGGTGTAG
>NZ_JBRJXU010000081.1:0-24281 GCF_057467645.1 Zarconia sp. | reverse complement strand
GAAGTATTCGCGCAAGGTTTATACCGAAAAAATGAGAAAGCTCTTCGATTACGTGACTCGCTCTTGTGACGATGAGACTTGTACGGTTTTGGCTGCTGCTTCTAAGTAGTGCGACTCCAACCACTGCCGTTGAGTCTGAACTCCAGTCGTAAGGGACTTGCGAATCAATGTTGACCCCTGGAGTGGGTACGTTATTTTCCCGAATTGTCTCGACAGGTGAAGTTCTCCGATGCATCTTCAATCTGGGCAACTAACTCCACTTGTCCCGTCTCGTTCCTCCGCCACCCTTGGGCTTCTACGAGGGCAGGTTCTGTCACCGAAGCATTTTCCACCCACTCTGCTGGGGGGTGAATATCTTCCAAAATCTCCAGACTATCCCTAGGTTCGTAAGGAATCGGAGGTAAGCCGCCTCGTCCGGAAGCAATAAACCGGCTGCTTTGAGTTTGGGAACAGGGATCGCCAAGGAGTCCGGTCACATCAACGGGATTGGCAGATAAGGGAAGCAATCCGGAGGCAGGATCGGCATCAGGGGTATTAAATTGAACTTCTCCTTGGCGGCCAAAGGTCGAACTGACGGTAATATCGCTTTCATCGGTGAGGCGATCGCGAAATTCGAGACCGAAAATACCACTGGCGGTAATCTCGATTCGACCCCCATCTCCCCGAAAGGCGTTGGCAGTCAGATCGCTATTTTCCCGAGGGACGGCCACCAACAGTTCGGAATCGATCGCCACGTTGCCGCCATTGCCCCCCGCTTGTGCCGTGCCTGCCGTGGTGGAAATATTACTGTTGCGACGCAGTTGAATGTCGGGCGATCGCAATTCGATATTTCCCCCTTGTCCGTTCGCCGTTTCGGCCCGGATTCTTCCCTGGGTATCCAGTTGCACGAAATCCGACGCGATGGCGATCGTCCCTGCATCCCCGGAACCTGCCGCACTCACGGTAATTTGGGCCCCCTGACGAATCTCCAATCGGGGAGAAACAACGGAGATACTGCCGCCGAGTCCCGTAGCTGCGGTGGTGACCCCTTCAAGACCGGAGACGGCTAAAATTCCCGTGGGGAAAGTGTTGCCATCTCGACCGATCAGCGAGATCGATTCCGTGGCGCGAATCGAGAGTTGTCCGCCATTTCCCGAAGCAAACGTCGAAGTTTCCACCCCGGCACCATCGCGAATCCTCAGCTGATGGGTGTCGATGTCCAAACTGCCGCCATTACCGGTGGAACCGCTGTTGGCGACGGCAAAGAAACCGCTAGAAATGGGTTGACCGTCATCGTCGAGTCGTTCCCCGGCAAGGTCGATCTCCGTCGCGCGCACAGTTAGGGTTCCCGCATTCCCGGAACTCAGGGTTGTGACAGCAACTTGCGCCCCCCCGGTGACGGTAAGGCGATCGCCCTCAATCTCAATATTGCCCCCGTTTCCCGTCGAACCGACCTCCGCCGTAGCTAGCAACCCGCTAATGGTTTGCCCGTCAGCGGAACTGCCTGCCAGTTCGATCTCTGCCGCCCGTACGCTTAACGTTCCCGCGTCCCCCACGCCTCGCGTCGAAGTTTGCACCTGTGCCCCATCGCGCACCGTCAGCCGGGGGGTTTCCAGGGTTAAATCCCCCCCTCTGGATGTTCCTCTCGAGGTGACGACGGCGAACAAACCGCTGGGAAACGAGCCGTTCGTACCGCCCAATTCGATCGATTCCGAGGCGATCGCATTCAGGGTGGGGGCGCTGCCGGAGGCGGTGGTGGCGGCAATAATTTGCGACCCTTCTGTAACCGTTAGATTCCGTCCCCGAATCGATACCGATCCATTGGCACCACTGGCGGCAACGAAAGCCGCATCGGTGAAACTCAAATCGCCAAAGGTCTCGGCGGTATCGTAATTTAGGGTATACCCACTAGAGGGCGAGCGATTCAATCCGACTGTACTATTGGCCCCAACGCTGCCCAATTCGATCGCCCCACCCTCGAGAATTGCCCGACCGCCGGGAAAGAGAATCTCACCCCCAACCAGCGCTAGGGTATTGCCCGATCGCACTTGCAATCCCGCAATATTATTGCTGCCATCTGCCGCCACCGATTCGTTTGCAATCTCCCCCGGATTCGCCCCAAATTGCAACCCTAGCGGAACGTTAATGATGAGTAGGGGGTCTGTTCCCGCGTCCGCGCTAAATTCCAATCCCCCCGCAAATAAAATCGATCGAGCGGTGGTTGCCACAAACGATCCCCCGACATCCAACCGGGCGTTCGGTCCAAAGATAATGCCATTGGGGTTGAGTAAGAACAGGCTAGCAGTGCCGTTCGATCGAATCAAACCATCGAGATCGGAAATCGCACCGCCAGTGACGCGGCTGAAAATATTCTCGACATCAACCCCATTCTCGAAAACAGCCGAACCGTTGGTGGGAACGGAAAATTCACCGAAGCTATGAAACAGGTTATCCCCAAGGCGATCGCCATCGGTAATGGTGAAATTTTGGCGATCGGGGGTGGTGACGGTGGTGGAGAGGGTGCCGTCGGGGACGATTTGCCCGTAACCGGGAACGACGATCGAAGCGCTCAGAATCAGGCTACCGACTGAGGCAATTTTGATTGAGTCATCAGTCATCACGCCACCTGGAACTGGATGCCTCTTCATGTGGTGATGAAGAGGACAAATTCCCCCTTTCCCCCGCTCGATCGGGTTTTGGATCGTAATAGTTGCACGTGGCGTTATTCATGTGGCGGTTGCTAGATCGAGATCGGTTCAAATCGCTCTCCAGGGGTGGGTTCCACCACCTGGGTTTTCAGGTGAGTTGCCACAAGTTTTTCCCGCAACTCCTGGGCGCTTCCCTCCTGTTGCAACACTTTTGCCAACACCCCCTCAAACTCCACATCACCGCCAGCGGCCGTAGGGAGAATCACTTGCGGTTCGAGCCATTGCGCCACTTCAACAGCAGAATCCCACCCTTGAATAATCGGACCCAGAAGCGGCACCTTCAAATTAACGACTGGAACCATCAACACATCGATCGAACCCGCTTCTTTGAGTGATGGGGAATGATAGCCGTGAGGTTCGTAATAGATGCTTTCGTTTTCCGAGAGCGATCGAAGAATGTAGCCATTTTCCACCAACAGGGGACCGATAGGGGAGCCGGGAACCGCTTCAATTTTGACGGTATCATCGAGGCTGAAGGTTTCGCCGTGTGCCAACGCCGTGACTTGCGTATATCCGAGGGATGTCGCCACCTTTGCCGCCTCCACCGAACCCACGACGGGAATACCGCGATCGAGTTTTTCCAGGGTGGGGGGATGAGCGTGATCGCTCAAACCTTGAGAAAGCAAAATCAAATCGAGATTCTCTGGAATCGCGCGAGGGGTGCGACGCTCACCTTTAAACAGCCAGTTCAATCCCCCAAAGACTAACGGTCCTACCAGCCACGGATCGAGAAGGATGCGTTTTTGGCCAATTTCAACGAGCCAGGAATTGCTATCGAGGTAAGTCAGATACACGATCGTCTGAGTAAAGATTACGGTTGTCTTTACAAAAGATAACGTAGAAAAGATGGTCTCGAACGCTTTCGACTGATTGGGATACCTGGAGGTCAATTTATCAAACGTTCATCTTGATGAGATTCTGATAAGTTTTTTCGTCGAGCCAATGGGAAACTCTATGATGGAAATAGATACTCAAAGAATTGTAAGTACCGTGTCGATGGTTGAACTGCCCAAAGATTTAGATGAAGCGATCGCCCAAGCTCAGACGGCGACAAAGGCGGCGATCGAGGATGGATACCGGCGATTGCTCGTAGAACTGGTGTTTCCCGAACTCAAAGCTCAACCCATCGCCGAACAATTTTTGCCCGTTTTTGCCGAACTGGGGATGGCACTGAAAGTTTTCTTTCCCGATACCGGAGCAGCCGCCCTGGCTCGTCGAGATTGGGGAGAGGTTCCTTTCAAAATTGCCGACTTGGGCAGTCGCCAAATCGCCATTGAGACTCTTTTAGAACCCGACGATGAGTGTTTTTTGATTGTCGAACCCTCACCGGTTGAGGTATCGAAAGTCGAACAACTGTGCCAACACGCCGGAGATCGACCGGTGGTCATGCTCTTACCCCGATTGGAGGATGTTTCGATCGTCGGGATTGGCTTGGCTGCCCGTCAGTTGCGCGAACGTTTTCTGTCTACTTTAGAGTCTTGTTACTACATTCAACCCCTCCAGGATGCATCTGTGTTTCGCTGCTATCCTTCTCCCTGGCAAGTGTTGCTCGAAACGGAGGAAGACACTTACGAGGTTGTTTCCCAAACCGCGACAAAACCCGTGGGTGAAGCCCTAGAGCGAATTTTAATGGGCGCGAGTGGAGAATCAGCAACCGGCGAAGAGAATCCGGACGCTTCCTCGGGACTTCCACGCAAGGGAAAGGGGTTTTTATCAGAGCTCAAACGTTTTCTGAAAGCTTTGAATCAGTAAGAGCGAGATCGGTTTGCTCTCGATGGCTCGCTCGCGGTATTGGCAAACAGGTTTGGTATTAGGGAATGACTCAACGACGGATTGTAATTGGTGACGTTCACGGCCACTACGAAGGATTGGTGCAACTGTTAGAGGAAATTGGAGCAGGTTCGGAAGATCGGGTTTATTTTCTGGGAGATTTAATCGATCGCGGACCCCAAAGCCGCCAGGTTGTCGATTTGGTAATGAACGGTCCCTATCAATCTTTATTGGGCAACCACGAACAAATGATGCTGGGGGCTTTTCCCAATGGCACGATCGACTATCCCGCTCTCCAAGCTTGGTTGTGCGGGGGCGGTTTGGCAACCATCGAGAGTTATCCCGATCGCTGCATTGATGCCAACCACCTCGAATGGATGCAAAGCCTCCCGATTTATCTAGATTTGGGCGATCTGTGGCTGGCTCATGCCGGGGTCGATCCCAAACTCAAACCCGAGGAGCAAACTGCTCGCGAGTCGTGCTGGATTCGCCACGAATTCCACAGCCACCCCGAACCCTATTTCCGAAATAAGCTGATTATTACCGGTCATACGATTACGTTTACCCTGCCGAATATCCAGCCGGGACAGTTGGCAGCTGGACCGGGTTGGTTGGGAATCGATACGGGGGCCTATAGCCCGAAAAGTGGCTGGTTAACAGCATTTGATGTGACCTACCAGCGCGTTTATCAGGTGAATGTTTTCGATCGGCGCACGCGCACCCAGACCTTAGAGCAAGCCATCGGACTGGTGAATCCTGCCGAAGTGGGACCGCGTAAATCGTCTCCCGTGCTGCGATCGTCGATTTCTGTGGCGTAAATTGCTGCCGTCGCGAACGATCGCAAGCGACCGTTGACAGGAAAGGCGAAGGAAACCCAGGAGGCAGGGGTCATATATTCTGCTGTTGGCACAGCCTGCGCAAAGCGCTTAGGAGGGAATCTAAGACCACTTCGCGGGCGGAACGAAGTGGATGGGTAATATCAAGTTCGGAGAATTCCTTACAATTAGGCGCCATTGCTAAATTTTGCTCTAATTTGCCCCCCACGCCTCCGAAGCTCACTTTCAGCCCAATTATAAGTGTTTAACCGAACTCGATCTCAGCCCGTATTGGGTTAATCTCCCGCGGGCATCAGAAGCCAGCGCTCTCTGGTAGAGGAGCTATGGCGAGTTCGCGAAACACTCATCTTTGTTTTCTGCACATCCGGCGTGTCAGTCAACTGCTCCTAGCGATCGCAATACCAGGTTTCGGTCGTAGCTCGAACGTCGAAATATAAAGTTTCGATCGAGCTATACTCAAATTTCAATAAAATCTTCCCAGTATCGGGATCGTCCCCGATTGCCGTGTGTTAACCTTCATGACACGGACTGAAGATGAAAATAAATTGCATCAAAATTGAACAGCTCGATTTCACATCCAATTGTGACAGACTAGCTTTTGGGGTTGTGAAAGTTTGTGCTTAGGGTCGCGGATACTTATTTCATCAATTCAAAAGGAGTAAGTCATGACGACAATCATGGTGGTAGAGGATAGTCTTTCTCAGCGCGAACTTCTCTCCTATATTATTCGTCGAGGTGGTTGGAACGTCACCAAGTTTCCGGATGGAATTGAAGCTCTCAAATCTCTAGATTTACAACTTCCAGATGCAATCGTTTTGGATGTCGTCATGCCTCGAATGAATGGGTATGAAGTGTGTCGCCGACTCAAAAAACATCCCAGAACCAAGCATATTCCTATTATTCTTTGTTCGAGTAAAGGGCAAGAGAGCGATCGCTACTGGGCGATGAAGCAAGGTGCAGACTCTTATATTGTGAAGCCCTTCCATGCCCTCGAACTCTTGAATTCTTTAAAAAATCACCTCGATCGGACCTCTCAAGGGGAGCGAGGTGATTTGCAAGAGACAATCTCCTATTGTCAGACCGCCTAAGATGATTCACTTTTTTTTATATTTTTGATGTTTTATTTTTGAATTTTTATTCAAGCCGTAATAATTATACCGATTGGATTGTCAATCGATTGAAATAATTAGTATAAACGGTCGAACTGTACGATCGGAGTTTATGTTTTGACAATTGAGAGCGACGCAACTTCTCAAAATCGTCAAAATCCAGATTGTGGTGCTCTAAATATACACAACTCAACCTCAAGATATATCCTTTCTAAAACAGCCTTATTTCAAAATTAGAAATAATGACTGTCAATCTGGTAACATCTGCCGTCAGTCTCCGGACATTGACGCTCGTTCTACATCTGAACCGAACTGCTACTTTCATGAGACCCTCCACTCCAAAGATACTGTTAGCCCCCAAGGTACAACCCACGCTCAAAGCCCCCCCTCCCCCGCCGCTTCTCGAACGAATACCCCAGATCGAGCCTCAGACGGCATCTCCAATTCCGCCGTTCAATTTTGCCCTCGATCGAGCTTGGCATCGATCGGTTCGAGACGGCGAAGTCCTCTCGCTCCTCTTACTTAAAATTGAGTACTGTCCGCATCGCAAAGCCAGTTGGAAATTCCGTACGAACGAACAACTTGGCCAGCAAGTGACTCGCATCCTGCAAGGTCATCTGAGTCATCGCGAAGCGCGAATTTTTCGCTACGCTCACCGCCGGTTTGCCTGTATTTTGCCCAAGACCAACGCATCAGAGGTCAAATCCATCTGCCATTTGCTACCCATTCCCCTACGTGCCATCGGAGTGATCCCAATTCTGGGGGCAACGGCGATTCAACCCACGGGTACTAAAGCCGATCCCGATTTTCTAACCCGAACGACTGAAGCCGCTATCTACCAAGCCAGCCATAAAAAAAGCCTGTGTTGCGTGCTCAACGCCACCGAACCCCAATTACTCGCCCAGAGAGTATATACCAAGCTCTCCCAAATGCCCAACCGCGATCGAGTCTGGAAGAAACTTTCAGAACGCGGTCCCAAATCGATCGAACCATTTGCCAAAGGCAATTGCGTTGCCACCCTTGCACGATCGGGCAAAACGAGATAAAACGTCAGAGCATCTGCCCTTTCTCCCCCTCGAGCGAACTTGTGAGTCGTCGCGATCGTTCTTCTAGCGCTCCTAAAACCCCAAAACCCCCAAACTCCCGGCGTCGAATCGCCCACATCGGTAACTTCGAGTTTGAGTGGTTTGGAGACTGGTCTTTCCACTGGAGCGATATTTATCAATGGCTGCTGATGACATCCTGGCCGAACTTCTTCGGTCTCATTGTCGGTGCGTATTTTGCCATTAACCTGCTCTTTGCCCTCGCTTACGTTGCTGGAGGGGATGGCATCGAAAATGCCGAACCCGGTTCCTTCTGGGATGCCTTTTTCTTCAGCGTACAGACGATGGCTACCATCGGCTACGGGGCAATGTATCCCAAAACGCCCTACGCGCATTTCCTGGTTACCATCGAAGTTCTCGTCGGTTTGCTGGCCGTGGCGATGGCAACGAGTTTGATGTTCGCCCGCTTTTCTCGTCCCACCGCTCGCGTTCTGTTTTCCCAAGTCGCCGTCATTTGTCCTTACAACGGCATGCCGATGCTGATGTTTCGCGCGGCCAACCAACGCCGTCACCAAATCGTCGAAGCGCAAATCCGCGTTCACCTCCTGCGATGGGAAACGACCCAAGAAGGGAATCGAATGCGACGGTTCTACGAACTAACCCTCGCGCGTGCCTACAGTCCGTTTTTTTTGCTTTCGTGGATGGTAATGCATCCGATCGATTCTACTAGCCCCCTCTACGGCGAAACCCGAGAATCCCTCATCGCCGAAGAAGCCCAAATCGTCGTCATGCTCACCGGTCTCGACGAAGCGGGGTCTGGGACCGTTCACGCCAGCTATCTCTACACCCCAACCGATCTGCTGTGGAATTATCGCTTTGTCGATGTACTCTCCATTTGTGCCAACGGCGCTCGTCATATTAACTATTCCCGCTTCCACGATACCCGACCGCTAACCAAAGAAAACTGGTAGCCTGAAATAGGTCTAATAATATATACGATCGAATAGGAGATACAACCTTGAGAAACGCACAACCGCAACAGAGTTGGCAAGCTTTAGTCGGTGGAGTTGCCGTCGCTTTTGCCGTTCTCATTGCCTTCAGCTCGTTTGTGATTATCAATCCCGGTCAAGCGGGAGTGATTAGTATTTTGGGAAAAGCGAGAGATGGGGCGTTGCTCGAAGGGATTCACGTCAAACCCCCTCTGATTTCCCAAGTGGATGTTTACGATGTGACGGTGCAAAAGTTTGAAGTTCCCGCGCAGAGTTCGACCAAAGACTTGCAAGACTTATCCGGTCGCTTTGCCATCAACTTTCGCCTCGATCCGTTGCGAGTGGTGGAAATTCGGCGTACTCAGGGGACGCTAGCCAATATCGTTTCGAAAATTATCGCCCCGCAAACTCAGGAATCTTTTAAGATTGCGGCCGCTCGACGTACGGCAGAGGAGTCGATTACCAAGCGTAGCGAACTCAAAGAAGATTTCGATACGGCCCTTGACGAGCGCTTGAAAAAGTACGGCATTATCGTTCTCGATACGAGCG
Source organism: Zarconia sp. (assembly GCF_057467645.1). Lineage (NCBI taxonomy): Bacteria > Bacillati > Cyanobacteriota > Cyanophyceae > Oscillatoriales > Zarconia > Zarconia sp. The sequence continues at coordinate 15,298 of NZ_JBRJXU010000081.1, read as the reverse complement.
TGGTGGATTTGAATTTCTCGCCGGAGTTTGCCAGAGCGGTTGAAGATAAACAAATTGCCGAACAGCAGGCGCAGCGAGCCGTCTACGTGGCCCAGCAAGCCGAACAAGAAGCCCAAGCCGAAATCAACCGCGCCAAAGGTCGTTCGGAAGCCCAAAGACTGCTCGCCGAAACCCTCAAAGCTCAAGGGGGAGAACTGGTGTTGCAAAAAGAAGCCATCGAAGCCTGGCGCGAAGGTGGCGCTCAAATGCCTAATGTCTTGGTCACTGGCGGTGAAGGTGGCGGCGTACCCTTCTTGTTTAACCTCAAAGATTTTCAGGGTTGAGCGACCTAAGGAGACACTGAGACGACCCGAAGACCCACCGGACAGCTACGGTCGTTTCAAGTGAGAGTGAGGGGCGCGAAGCCCAAAGCACTCTTCGGGGCGATCGCGCTATCATCAAAGGCGATCGCCCTCAACAATATCCCCTTCCATTAACGTCAGTTTTGGATAAGACTGTTTCAGGTGAGGGCGGGGAATGGGGTCGGGGGGAATGGGGATAGAGTACTTTGCTCCCGAGCAACCAGATGTCGCCAGTGTTGTCGCTTCGCTCTCAAGAGGCAAGACGGCCGCCCGAACGTCACCCAGGGTAGGCATCCCGGCGAGGTTGCGGTAGCAAAACTGACGTTCCATTAGCCATCGGCGCTCAAATCAAAAATCAAATCGTATTTTTATGCCGAAGTCATGTATTTATAAGCAGTTCGCCCTTATATCTGTATAGATACACATTTTCAGTCATGGGGAAAGGGGTCGGGGGGAATGGAGAATGGGCAAAACCTATTTCTTCTGTTGTGTAAATAAACCAGCGCGAAGCGCTACATTTTCCCTTTCGCTTTAACCGTTCGCCCATTTCTCGCAGATGTCGATTGGGGTCCTCGCTTACTCTCCCTTGATTCCCCCGGTTCTCACACCGGGTTGCCATTCCAAACACGCAAATCTTAAATCTAAAATTGGCTCATGACAGCTACCGGAAATTATTTCGATCGCGTAAATCGGAACCTACTCAGAATGATTCCTGTCGATGCCAAAACCGTGGTCGAGGTGGGTTGCGGTACGGGAGCGTTGGGAGAAAATTACAAACGGATCAATCCCAATTGCAAGTATATCGGTATTGAGGTGAACGCCGAGGTTGCCAAAATTGCTCGCACTCGTCTCGATCGGGCAATTTGCGTCAATGTGGAAAAATGTAATGACGAGCGGTTGAAAATAGCGCCGGGAAGCGTGGATTGTTTGGTTTACGGGGATGTCCTCGAACACCTCGTCGATCCCTGGCGCGTCCTCAAACACCAAGTTCGATGGCTCAAACCGGGAGGGCAAGTGGTCGCCTCCATCCCCAATATCGGACATTGGAGTATCATTCAAAATTTGTTGCGGGGTGAGTGGCAGTATCAGGATGAAGGATTGCTCGATCGCACCCATTTACGCTTTTTTACCCTGAATACGATTCAAGACCTGTTTACCCAAGCGGGTTTGAAAATCTACTTCCAAAGTAAAAGCACCGTCGATGGCGGGGACGAGTTCGAGAAGTTTAAAGATCGGATTGCACCGGTGGCGGAGGCAATGGGTTTAGACCTCGCGGCGGTGGCCGATCGCAGCCGCGCGTTTCAGTACCTCGTGGGTGGTGTCAAAGCCCAAACCCCCGTCCGTCCACTGTTGATTCAAACCCTGATGATGGCCCCGGTGGCGTGCGATCGAGTTCGAGTCCTCGAACCGGACCAGTTTGCGGCGACGATTCCCGGCGTGCGACCCGTTTCCACCACCCAGTCGGCGGCGCTGAATATTGCCGGCCCCAGTGAAGAAAAAGTCTTTATCTGGCAGCGGGCGATTCTCCAACCGGATGCGGGTATCGTCCGGCAGCAAAATTTACTCGCGCGCGGTTACTTAATCGTGGCGGAAATCGATGACGATCCTACGCGATGGCCGATTCACCCGCAAACTGACTTTTTTACCTTTAAAAGCTGCCACTGCGTCCAAACCTCTACCGAACCCCTAGCCAAGTTCTTGCGCCAGCACAATCCTTACGTGGCGGTGTTTGCCAACCAACTCGGGGCGCTTCCATCTCCGATTCCCCCGAAGAAGGACAAACCGGTGACGGTGTTTTTTGGGGCGCTCAATCGAGAAGCGGACTGGGCACCGTTGATGCCGGCAATTAACCGCGTGTTGGGCAAATATGGCGATCGGGTTCAGGTCAAAGTCCTCCACGACCAAAAGTTTTTCGATGCTCTGACGACCCCAAACAAGACCTTCGAGCCGTTTTCTCCCTACGGTCGCTACAAAGATATCTTAGTAGAGTCCGATGTGACCCTGTTACCCCTCGAACCGAATCGATTTAACAGCATGAAATCCGATTTGAAATTCGTCGAATGCGCGGGACATCAGGTGGCGGTGCTGGCGAGTCCGACGGTGTACGCAGGGTCGGTACTCGATGGAAAAACGGGATTAATTTATCGATCGCTAGAGGATTTCGAGACTAAGTTCGATACCCTCATCGGCAATCCCCAGTTGCGGCAAACCCTGATCGATAATGCTTACGAATGGGTGAAAAAGAATCGGATGCTTTCGGGGCACTACCGCCAGCGACGGGACTGGTATTTGGAAATGCGCGATCGGCTACCGGAGTTGAATGCGGCGTTGCGATCGCGGGTTCCTCAACTCTTTCAATCCTAGGGAAGGAGGAAGGGGGAAGGGGGAAGGTGGAATGGGGAATGGGGCAAAGATATTAGGGATCTGCAGGAAAATAACATACCAACCGTAGGGGGAATGCGGCCGTTGACCCATTTGGAGGAGAAGTCTATCGATTTGTCTAAAGTTCAAAACCCAGGCTCATTCCCCCGAAGTCAAAGCAAACTCATCGAACTTCACCACTTCAGAATCAGGCGATCGAGTATCGAAGTAATAGCTACTCACCGTTCCCGTGCCGGTATCTAAAATACTAAATGCGGTAATGTCGTTACTCGCAAGATAGGGTAACGGTCGATTTTGGTTATCGAGTAGGGGGGCGAGGTTGGGTACGATCGCCTCTTTACCATTGGGATCGCCGATGGCTACATAGTCGCGATCGTCGTTGGTTCCGGGGGGAACGGGACGGGGATTTCCCTTCAGATGCGCCCCGTAGCTATTCCCCACATTCGAAGATTCGAGAAAGTGCATTCCCCCCTTTCCTAGGAAGCGATTCCAAAGATGGGAATGACCGTAAAAGACCAGTTGCACGTTTGCCGATTCGAGGAGGGGAACTACATCGCGAATCAGATAATCGTTACGGCGAGGATATTCGTAGCGAATCGCCTCGATTTTTCCCTGGCTGTCGCGATCGATGGCTTGTACTGGATCGGTGAAGGCGGGCATTCCATTGCCCCCGAGGGTATGGGGGGGATGGTGGAACATGACGATTTTATACTTGGCTTCGGCGAATTCGGGGCTGCTGAGTTCTTGCGTCAACCAGCGATATTGCCAGCTTCCTTCGTCGATGGGTTCAAAAATATGTTGTCCGTAGCCCCACTTTTCCGGTTCTTGCAAATCTTCGGGATGTTCTTGATATCGACCTCGGGTCTTGGGGGCCGGGGGTCGCCAGATATGGGTGGCGTACAGCACCACTAAACGAATATCCCCAAAGGTGACGGCATAGTAGGGGGAATCCTGGGGTAGGGAAAAGATTTCTTCGTAGGTATCGCTATTATAGGAAGCGTCTTTGAGCTTGTCGAAATTCCGTTGGGGGTTGATGCCGGCATCGGTGAGGCGTTTGGCGGCCACCCAGGAGGGAATCGCATCGCTAAACTGCTCGTTGAGACCGCGTTCGCTGGAAAATCGCCCCATGACTTCGTGATTGCCTATGGCGGGAAACAGCGGCGCAGACTGAATCAACGCCCCGCCTCGGTAGCGGGTGAGAGCGCCTTCTTTTTCCAGTTCGTAGTCGGCGCGTCCCTGAAGGCTGGGAAAGAACGCTCCCCCTCTGCTATCGTCGAACCATTCGGAGGCGCGATCGGGAATATTGACCAGATCGCCAGCCAGGAAGACCGCATCCACTTGACCGATGGTTTCTGCCACTTTTTGCAAGTTGGCGGCCGTTAGGGGTTTGAGTTGGTGATCGGAGGTGAGGAGAATTTTCTGGGGTTGTCCCGGTTCGGGGGCAGCCGATAGGGTAAACGTATCGCTGTCGATGGCACCCCCATCCTCTGCGATGCTGGTGACGCGATAGGGAATTGGCGTTGCCGAACTCAGTCCGGTAATTTGGGCTTCGTGGCGCCAAATCGCGCGGGGGGTGGGTTGGGAAAAAGCCGTGCCGTCACCGGCTTGAGTGCCGATGTAAGACTTGCCATCTTCGCGGGTGCGCGACAGTTGCGTTGTCTGAGCGATCGCTTTTTGTTCCAGGTTTTCCCCGTAGGCGACGGTATGTTCTTTTCCGGCAAATTCCGTGAACCAGACCACCCGAACTGAAGTTCGATCGGGAAATTGTAAAAACGGATCGCTCAGGAGACGGGGTTTAGGAGACATCGATCGAGATAGGTATATATATAGGTAGGCATAGATAAATAGGAACAGTAGCACGAACCCGATGGCGCGAATCCACTGGTTTGGATTCAGACGGTATTGCATCGTCACTAAAACGGGTAGAGATGAGTCGAGATGATGGTGCGTACCCAATGGTGCTTGTCAGCCGCAGCTATTCTACTACAGGACGATGACGACCGGGTGATGACTTCAGCGTGGGCTTGGGAGACAGGTGGAGAGTAAATGGACAATTGACAATTGACAATGGGTCAGTTGCGACGATCTTCTTATCCCCCGATCGACAAGAAAGTACTAACAAACGATGGCGAAGCGCTATAAGTAGAGAGACAGTCGAAGTGATTTTGGGTTTACCCGATCGAAGGTGATATAGAATGCTCGCACCAACTGAAGAACAAGTTTATACTCCCCAAGAATATCTGGCATTTGAGGTGGGTTCTCCCGAACGCCATGAATATATTAACGGTGAGGTTTGTCTGATGACGGGTGGTACGCCAAATCATAATAAAATTGCAGGTAATTTTTATGCGGCGCTCAATTTCTCTTTGAAGCGTCAACCTTACCAAGTCTTTGTCACCGATCAACGATTGTGGATTCCTGAAAAAAAGATTTATACCTATCCCGATGTGATGGTGGTTCAGGGAGAGTTACAGTTACAAGAAGGACGAAAAGATACGATCGTCAATCCGCTGTTGATTGCTGAAGTTCTTTCGGAATCGACTCGCAGTTACGATAAAGATGCGAAGTTTGCCGCCTACCGCACGATTCCAACCCTACGGGAATATTTACTCATCGACCAATACGAAATCTCGATCGAGCAATACGTCAAAACCGATCGCAAATCTTGGTTGTTTTCCGAATATGGTGAATCTGATGAAGTTTTCGCGCTCAATTCGATTCAATTTGAAATGGCGATCGAGGATATTTACGATAAGGTTGAGTTTTTCTCCGAATAGAATATTCTATGAGTAATGATTTTATTTAAAAATGATAAGAATTAAAAAAATCGTTCAGTCAATGTTTGCTGTTTGTGTTTTCCTTCAAATCTCAAGCTGTGGACGCTCCTCAACTCAAACACAGCAATCCGAGTTCGATTGTAATTGTCAGCTGGCACCGGAAGGTGAGGTGTTTTTAGAAAAACGAGCTTCTTCTCAAACGAATTCCAATCCATCCATTCCAGAAGTACGTCAAGCCGTTCGAGACAAACTCTTGCGAGAGCAAGGGGAAATTGTTGAAGTTGCAAAGGTTGAAGATCGGAAAATTCCTGGATTAGTTGGTGAAATTTCGATTCGGATTTATACCCCAAAAGAAGACGGAAAATTTCCTTTTATATTATTTTATCATGGCGGCGGTTGGGCTACCGGTGATTTGGATACCCACGATAATATTAGCCGTATTTTAGCTAAAAAAGCCAATGCAATTGTCGTGGCTGTAGACTATCGTTTAGGACCCGAACATCCATTTCCAGCGGCCCTTGATGATGCTTATTCCGCTTTAACTTGGGTTGCCGAACAAGGAAAAACTATTAATGGAGATCCGTCTCGAATTGCTTTAGTTGGAGATAGTGCTGGCGGAAATATTGTTGCGGCAGTTGCTTTGAAAGCGCGGGATGAAGGACAGTCAGTGGTGGACGCTCAGGTGATGTTTTATCCCGTGATGGATCTAAGCCAGATGAATAATCGCTCCTATCAATGTTTCGATCGAGGGTATGCTTTATCAAAAGCGAGTATGGAGCTATTTCGGGATGCTTATACTTCAAACGAACAAGATTGGCAGACTCCCTATGCTTCCCCGTTATTAGCTCAAAATGTAGAAAACCTCCCTCCAGCATTAATCATTACGGCTTCCTGTGATGTTCTCAGAGATGAGGCAGAGCAATATGCTCAACGATTGCAAGAGGCTCGAGTTAAAGTCACCCTTTCTCGTTATCCAATGGTGCATGGTTTTGTCACGAAAAATGTGTCTCTCAACACCTATGCTCAGCAAGCTTTGAATGAAGCAGTAGCAGTAATTAATACAGAGTTTAGTACCTCAAAAACGGGTCAGTAAGTTTTGAAACTAATATTTATAGATTTGAACGGCAAATCCTTCCCTAGATATTAAATTTTCTGCCTTAATTAAATCGAGTTCCATCGGGCGACAAAGGATTTTTTGCATCTCGATCGAGAAATCATCCCAATATGCTGCGGCGACTCGAAAGGAAAACTTATAGTCTTCTAGAATAAATCCTATATTATTTCTGATAAGGAAAGGAAGATTATGCAAAGTATATCCTACAGAGCGTACTGCCATAATTCGATCGGATATCCAGAGGCGTTTTAATTCATGGGTGCCCATATCGATTAAATTGAATAACTTTTGGTGAGGTTCCGAAAGCTCGCTTACTCTAGGTGGTAAAAAATATGGAGATAAAAAATTATCCTCTTCCTGGGCGATCGAATCCAGATTAGCATCTGAAGTTTCTACGATAAAATCATCAGTATTTTTAACAATATCTAAAATGGTAATTAATCGATCGAGGATAAATTGTGTATTCTCAAATGCATAACGACTGTAATGAAATGCAGTCTCCATCAGTCGGGTACTGTCGATTAACATCTAAAATTATCTCTAAAAAAAATTTAATCCTTTACTTTTACTTTTCGTTAAGCAAGTATTCGGTGAAGTCAATGAAGGCACGCAAGTAGCGGTAAAATAATAACCCATCCGCCCCTTGCATCTGACCCATGTATTGCGACTATCTCGTACAAATTCTCACCGCCCGCGTCTACGATGTCGCCCGAGAAACGCCCTTAGAAGTTGCCACCAATCTCTCCACGCGACTCAACAACCGACTCCTCCTCAAGCGGGAAGATATGCAATCGGTTTTTTCCTTCAAGCTGCGGGGGGCGTATAACAAAATGGCGCATTTGCCCCTCGACGTTCTCAACAGAGGCGTCATTGCCGCCTCTGCGGGAAATCACGCCCAAGGAGTCGCCCTCAGCGCCAGCCAACTGGGAACTCGGGCGATTATCGTCATGCCGGTGACGACACCCCTCGTAAAAGTGGATGCAGTGAAGGCACGGGGGGCGGAGGTGGTTTTACACGGGGAGACTTACGACGAGGCTTGTGCGTACGCCCGCCAACTGGAAGCCGAAAAAGGCTTAACCTTCGTTCACCCCTTCGACGATCCCGATGTGATTGCCGGGCAGGGGACGATCGGAATGGAGATTTTACGCCAGTGGCAGCAGCCCATCCACGCGATTTTCGTCGCTATTGGGGGTGGGGGGTTGATTTCGGGGATTGGGGCGTACGTGAAGCGAATTCGCCCGGATATCAAGATTATCGGTGTGGAACCGGTGGATGCCGATGCCATGTATCGATCGCTCAAAGCTGGGAAGCGGGTACGATTGCCCCAGGTGGGATTGTTTGCTGATGGGGTGGCGGTACGGGAAGTGGGAGAGGAAACCTTTTGGCTGTGTCAGCAGTACGTGGATGAGATTATTCGGGTGGATACCGATGCTACCTGCGCGGCGATTAAGGATGCTTTCGAGGATACCCGATCGATTTTAGAACCTGCCGGGGCGTTGGCGATCGCCGGAGCGAAAACTTACGTCGAACAGACGGGGATTCAGGGGGAAACTCTGGTAGCCGTGGCTTGCGGGGCAAATATGAATTTCGATCGCCTCCGATTTGTCGCGGAACGGGCGGAATTGGGAGAACGCCGCGAAGCCATTTACGCGGTGAAGATTCCGGAACAACCCGGCAGTTTGAACCAGTTTTGCGAGTGTTTGGGGAAATACGAATTAACGGAATTCAGCTACCGGATTGCCGATGAGAAAGAAGCCCATATTTTTGTAGGAGTTCGCATTTCCGATCGCGCGGATGGGGCATCCTTAGTGGCGAAATTAGAATCGTCGGGTTTCAAAACTCTTGATTTAACCGATGACGAACTCACAAAGTTACATTTACGGCACATGGTAGGAGGGCGATCGCCCCTTGCCCACAACGAACTCTTTTACCGGTTCGAGTTTCCCGAACGTCCCGGCGCGTTGATGCGGTTTGTAGCGTCTATGAGTCCGAACTGGAATATTAGCGTGTTTCACTATCGCAATAATGGGGCGGATTACGGACGGATCGTGGTTGGAATTCAAGTGCCTCCCGACGAGACGGAAGCGTGGCAGGAATTTTTGGAAAATTTGGGTTATCGCTATTGGGATGAAAGTCAAAATCCGGCGTATCAGTTATTCTTAGGATAGATGGAAGTGGGTTAGCGTTCTGGGTAACTGAATTATCCAAAACTCGATCGAGCTGGGGGAAAGGGGAAAGGTTAAAGGTTAAGGGGGAAGCATTAGACTGACGAACCGGATGTTGAGATACTTCAGAGGATAAACCCGATCGCGTCAGTTAAGGCGGGAATCAAATTGAAGCACTCACAATTTCGATCGAATATCTTCCATCTAAAATCAAAAATATAAAACCCAAAATATAAAATATAAAATCTCTAAGAACCTTTCGGGATTGTTGCAGGTTCCCCCGAAATAAGATACAAAACTTCCCTCCCCTGTAAGGTTCATGCGATCGCCTCGACTCTCAGTTGTACCCAATCCCCCTGCTAGGATAACGGCAAGTGATGTTTCTTCCCCGAAAAGAGTGGGCTGGAATCGGCAAGTTTACCAACGTCTCAAACTCGCATTCAAACTCGGTTTGCGCCGGCAGATTTTTATCGCCGTTTGCGACGATCTCACACGGCGAGATAGTTTAGCAGCCCAGTTGCAATCGGAATTGGGGGTAGGTTCAGACTCTTCGCCACCCTGTTTTGTCAGTCTGCGCCTAAATCTGAGCGATCCCGATCCCATTTCTCAGGTGAATCGCTGGTTGAGGCAACACCATCTACCGTTGCGATCGAAAACTGGATGCGCGATACCGGGATTTCAAATTTTGGGGGTGGAACAACTCACCCGACAGCCGGCGGCGGTTCAATGGTCGTTTTTAAATGGATTGCGCCAAATCCCCACCTATTTACCCCGTTGGGAACCCAGTTTGCTGCTGTGGGTATCGCGTCCTTGGCTGCATTCGATCGAGCAATCGGCACCGGAATTCTGGCGTTGCTGTACGGGGATTTTCGAGTTTCAGGGAGAACCCACCAGACGAGATGCGCCGGATGTGACTGCCCCGAAATCCGCAACCAAAATACCTTCTAAACCCCCGAAAAAATCTAGCCTCGAAACTCCCACACCAACCTCCAAACCCGCCGATTCTCCCATTACCCCAGATCTATCCTTCTCCCAGGTCGATCGAGAATTAGCCGAAGGGGTGCTGATGACGCTGGATTTGGCGCGCGCCGCTACCTGGGAACCCCTGCGACTGTTGCAGCACATCGAACGCCTCCATCGCCAGGAGTCTTCCGCCACGGAACTTGCCGATGGGTATCAAACTCTGGGAAACCTGTATCGCGATCGCCTCAATCGGGGGAATGCCTCGCCACTGGAGATTCGCGTTGCCATTTGCGCCTATACCCAGGCGATGGAATATCTCACCGGGGAAACCTCACCCGCTTCTGTAACCACTTCTGACACGACAACCCAAAAAACTATTACGATCGCAACTGAGCTGGGAACGCTGTACGGGATGCTGTCGCGGGGGGTTGCGAAACCGGAGGAACAGTGCCGTCATTTGCAGCAAAGCCTGGAATTCGATCGAGCGGTTCTGGCGCAAATCGAACCCTCCCACTCTCTCTGGATGCGGGTGCAGCAACATCTCGGTGGCGTGTATGCAGATTTGGCACGCTACGAGGATGCCGCTGAGAATTTAGAGAAATCGGCGATCGCCTTTGAGGCAGTTCTGCGCTGCCGGGATATCGATGGCAGTGGCGATGGCGATCCGATGCAAGATGCCGCTATCCACAATAGTCTCGGCACCACTTACTGGAGTTTGGCGCAACATCGAGAACCCCTGCGACACTTACAACAGGCGATCGCCGCTTACAACGAAGCGCTGGAAATCTATACCGATCGAAAAAATCGTTCCCCAAAAAATGCGATCGACTACGCCATGGTACTCAACAACCTCGGCACTGCATACTGGATGCGATCGAGACAGGAGAATCCCCAAGAGAACCTGCTGCTGGCGGTGGATGCCTATCGCAAAGCACTCCACTATCGTACCCCCGAAACCCTCCCCATCGGCTGCGCGGCAACCCAGAATAACCTAGCGACGGCGTACTGGCATCTGGCGCGACGGGGGGAAACGGAGGCGGAGACGGCAGAATATTTGCAACAGGCGATCGCCGCTTACGAAACCGCCGTTACCGTGGCGGAGTCGGTGGGGGAGAAAGCGCTACCTTTCGATCGATTTGCCGCTCGCAACAACCTGGGATTGGCGTACTATCAATGGGTGACTCATCCCCAGTTCGACGGTACTGCCGAAACCCGCCAGCAGCATCTAGAAGCCGCACTGCAGCATCACCTGGTGGCATTGGAAGGATGGCAGGCACAGCCGGAACGCTATCAAACCGCATTAGATTACGTCGTGCAAACTATTCGCGCCTTTTACAACGATGGAGATATTCGAGGGCAAAATTTAGCGTTTTCGAAGCTTCCTAGTGGGGTTTTGCCGCAGGTGATGGAGCGATTGTAGTTTTTTAAGTAATAAGTAATAAGTAATAAGTAATAAGTTTTTGAAGATCGGGTTTGGGTTCGGAAGTTTTGTAGAAATTTTGGCTAAAGGTCGAAACCTGGATTATTGGGTGGGTAGTTTTTGGTGTATTAGTTAAACTTGTATACAAGTTATTAAACTGCCCATTTTACCAATTTAGCCGAGCGCAGTTTTCAAGTCAGTGAGGTACGATCTTGACTCTCAACGCCCTCCTTTGTCAGAAAAATTTAGGTATATCGTCTGTACCTCATCTCTTCAAGCAGCGCTACAAATCAAGCGAATTTTGAGCCAGGATTCAGCAGCCTTAAAAGATTCTCCTCTCGTTGCTCTGAAACTAGATCCCCCTCCCGTCCCCCTTCTTAAGGGGGAAGCCATAGGAAGCTGGCGCTGATTTATTTATCCCGAAGCCAGAGGATGCTGGTGCTGATTTATTTATCCCGAAGCCAGAGGATGCGCGCGCTGTTGATTTGTCGGGGACTGTTTCTAGTTCCCCCCTTTTTAAGGGGGGTTAGGGGGGATCTCAATCTGTTAAATCTGAACTCTTACATTTATATCGATATATTTTTTTGATGATAAATTAATAATATTTCGACCCTATTAAATTATCCATTAGACACAGATTTATATCAATTTTAATAGCGGCATTTACAGAGTAGAAATCAAAATTTGCTATCCTTAAACGATTGCCCTAAAATCACATTTTCAAGAAAAACGCTATACTCAAAAAAACTTATGACTTATTACTTCTAACTTATTACTTAACTCCCCCATGCCCGATCTCATCGATAATCTCTACAATGCCTTCGATCCCTCTCAACCGCTACCAGCGAACGACCCGCGCTACGTGGACTTTCAGGCGGTGCGGGGGGATACGGATGTGCGGGTGGATGTGGGGAGTAGCATCCGGCGTTCCCGGCGAATGACTTGCCAGCTTTATACCGGGCATCGCGGGGGCGGAAAATCGACGGAACTGCGGCGATTGCGAGCGTATCTCATCGAGCAGAACTTCCACGTCGTTTACTTCGAGGCGGATGAGGAGGATATCGACCCGGAGGATACCCAGTATACCGATATTCTCCTGGCTTGTACCCGGCGTTTAATCGAAGACTTGAATTTTGCTAAACCCGATCCGTTGTTGAATTGGTTGCAGAGTCGGTGGCAGGAGGTGAAGGAGTTAGCCCTGTCGGAGGTGCAGTTCGACAAGATGACGGTGGACATGCAAATTTCCCAGTTTGCTAAGCTGACGGCGAATCTGCGTACCGTTCCCAGCCTGCGCCACGAAATTCGGCAAAAAGTCGAATCCCATACGGTGACGTTGCTCAAAGCTCTGAACGAGTTTATCGGCGAGGCGAAAAAGAACTTGCCCGATGGGGAAACGCAACTGGCGGTGATCGTGGATAATTTAGATCGGATCGTGCCCGTGCCGCAAGCGAGCGGACAGCTCAATCACGAGGAGATTTTTCTCGATCGCAGCGAACAGTTGCGCGCCCTGAACTGCCACGTCGTCTATACCGTGCCAATCTCCATGGTTTACTCCAAACGGGCGACGGATTTGATGGAAATTTACGATAGCAATCCCAATATTTTGCCCATGGTGATGGTAAAGTCCCCCGAGGGTGAAGAAAACGAACCGGGATTGGCGAAAATGAAAGAAGCGATCGCCCGACGAGTGAAATGTTTTGCCCCGAAGAAGGCTTTGGTGGGGGATATCTTCGAGAGCGAGGAAACCCTGAACGGCTTGTGTTTGATGAGTGGGGGACACGTCCGCAATTTGATGCTGCTGACTCAAGAGGCGATCGGGCGTACCGTCGAGTTTCCCATTACGGCGCGATCGGTGCAACGGGCGATTACCCAAGTGCGCGACACCTATCGCCGCACGGTACAGGCGGGACAGTGGGAGTTACTCGCATCGGTGGCAAAATCGAAGCAAATCGAAAACTCCGACGAATATCGCCCCTTGCTGTTCAATCGCTGTTTGTTGGAATATTGCTACTATGACGACGAGGGGGAATTGCAGCGCTGGTACGACGTACACCCGTTGATGGATGGGATTCGGGAATTCAAGGAGGCGGTGGCGAAGCTGTAGCTGTCAGCCATCGGCGTTCAGAATCCACATGAAGTTTCGGTAGGATGCGTTAGACGGCAGTAATTTCGGTACATAGTTTGAATATCAAAATCCGTCGTAACGCATCATGTTATAGGCGTATTCAGTCGTATTAGGAAATCAATAGTGCGAGCATCTTGCTCGCGTTCGCAAAAATCGTATCAGTGGAAATGTCCGCGCCCTAATTGAATACAGCTATAATCCACAACATCCAGAACGATCCGTCGAACACATCCTACGGGTACGAAACCGGAGCAATTCAGATGAGTTCCCAGTCAGAACCGAACCCAAACCCCTGGCGAAAAACCCAGCCAGAACCCATCGACTGGGATCGAGATTTGCCCCCAGCGACGGCAGAGGAAGAATACGCTGCCCTCAAAGCATCACTGCGCCGCAATCGCGGGTTTGGGTTGCTCTTCGCCCAATGTTCTCCCGCAGGGGCAACGGAACTTATCGAACGAGTGGGAGAGGATTTGCCCCAGAAGCGGATGGGGGTATTGAAGTTAGACTCAGCAACCCAGAATGTCTACGAAGCAGTGCGGCAGTTTCTTGGGGAAAAAGATGTGGAGATTCTGTTCGTCACTGGGTTGGAAGCATCTCTCTATGCTTACGAGGAAGAGAAACGCAAAGAAGGCTGGCAGAGCGATCGCATTTACGGCTATAGCTGGGAAGGGGTTCCTCCGGTACTGCGCAACCTGAATCAACAGCGCGATCGATTTCGAGATAACTTCAACTGCTGTTTTGTCTTTCTGTTACCTCGTTTTGCCATCAACTATATTATTCACCGTGCCCCAGATTTTTTTGATTGGCGTTCCGGTATATTCGACCTACCGATGAACACGCAAGCTCTTCAACGAGAATCTGTCCGAATCCTTAACGAGAGGGATTGGCAAAAATATCACGAGTGGACGCAGGAAGAACGGTATAAAAAACTGAGCGAGATTCAAGCTCTAATCGAAGAAGAAGAGCAGACAGCAGAACGCAAAGCTTTTTTATGGTTTAAACGCGGTTTGATATCGACGGCTGTGAAAGAATATGAGAAAGCTGTGCTCAGCTATGATAAAGCTCTACAATGTCAACCGAATAACAAGTCAATCTGGAATCTTCGGGGTAGTGCTCTATCTCGCTTAGAACGTTATAAAGAGGCAGTGGTCAGCTACGACAAAGCCCTTGAACTTCAACCCAATGATAAACTCACTTGGAGTTCTCGAGGCTTAGCTCTATCTCACTTAGAACGTTATAAAGAGGCTATAGTGAGCTACGATGAAGCCCTCAAAATTCAACCCAATGATGAACTCACTTGGAGTTTTCGAGGCTTAGCTCTATCTCACTTAGAACGTTACGAAGAGGCTATAGTGAGCTACGATGAAGCCCTCAAAATTCAACCCAATGATGAATTCACTTGGAACTTTAGAGGCTTAGCTCTTGATGTTTTAGAACGTTACGAAGAGGCTATAGTAAGCTATGACAAAGCTCTCACGCTCCAACCTGACTTCTATATAGTCTGGAAAAATCGCGGATTGACTCTATTTAACCTGGGGCGTTATAAAGAGGCTATAATGAGCTATGAAAGAGCTCTCCAACTTCAACCCAATGATGAATTCACTTGGAGCTTTAGAGGCTTAGCTCTTGATGTTTTAGAACGTTACGAAGAGGCTATAGTAAGCTATGACAAAGCCCTCGAACTTCAACCCGACTTCTATATAGTCTGGAAAAATCGTGGATTGACTTTATCAAATCTGGAAAAGTATGAAGAAGCAGTTGTTAGCTACGATAAAGCTCTCCAACTTCAACCGAATGATGAATTTGCTTGGAATCTTCGAGGCAATATTCTGTCGGACTTGGAGCGTTACGAAGAGGCTATAGTAAGCTATGATAAAGCTCTCACGCTCCAACCTGACTTCTATATAGTCTGGGACAATCGCGGATTGATTTTATCGAATCTGGAAAAGTATGAAGAAGCAGTAGCCAGCTACGATAAAGCTCTCCAACTTCAACCTGATGAGTCGGCAAT
>NZ_JBRJXU010000080.1:0-129268 GCF_057467645.1 Zarconia sp. | reverse complement strand
ACCAGTACCAGGATGCCTCCGTCGTAACATATAGCAACCGCCATCCCAATTTAGGACATCGCGAGGGGGAGCTGGCAATCGCGGTGGAAGCTGGGGGAGAAAGATGTGCTTTGTGAACTCGGGCTGTCCTACACTCACTGAATACAGCTATAGCGTTTCTCGAATGGATGAGGTACGGAAGATCCCCCTAAATCCACGGCAGTCGTTCTACTTGGGGAAACCCCAAGACCACGCTGCCTCCCCTTATGAAGGGGGACTTAAGATTGAAAATCAGTGAGGGCTGATTTGAGAACCTCGATATAGATAGCGCACCTCAAATCTAAAATCTAAAATCTCAAACCACGAGGACTGGTTTTCTTCAGCCCAATTTCAGTGAAAGATGTTAGTAATTAAGGAAATTGCCGATCGACGATCGCCGTTCCCTTTCTAACATGAGTAACGTTCCAGATTTTTCGGACCACAACTATCAGATCGTTCGCGAACTCGGGCACAATCGATCCGGGGGGCGCATCACCTACCTCGCCACGCAGACGCCAACCCAGCAACCCGTCGCCATCAAACAGTTTCAGTTTGCCCGCAGCGGTTCCGATTGGTCTGGCTACGACACCTACGATCGCGAAATTCGGGTGTTGCAGGAGTTGAACCATCCCGGCATTCCCCAATATCTCGACTCCTTTGAAACCGACGATGGCTTCTGTTTGGTGCAGGAATACAAACCCGCCACCTCTCTGGCCGAACCCCGCAGCTTTTCCCCAGCGGAAATCAAGCGCATTGCCATCGCCTTATTGGAAATTTTGGTCTACTTGCAAGACCGCTTTCCGCCCATCATCCATCGCGATATCAAGCCGGAAAATATCCTCGTGGGGGAACCCGATGAGGGGGGAAATCGATCGGTGTATTTAGTGGATTTTGGGTTTGCCCGCATCGGCGACGGGGAAGTTGCCGTGAGTAGCGTCGTCAAGGGAACCCTGGGGTTTATGCCTCCCGAACAGCTTTTCAACCGCCAACTCACGGAAGCCTCGGATTTATATGGGGTGGGGGCGAGTTTGATTTGTTTGCTCACTCAAACGAAATCGATCGATATCGGCGATCTGATCGATAGCAACTACCGGATCGAGTTCAAACACCTGGTGCCCAAACTCAGCCTGCCCTGGATTGCCTGGTTGGAGAAACTGGTGCAACCCAACCTCGATCGTCGCTATAGCAACGCCTCAGAAGCCCTAGAAGCCCTCAAACCCATCTACGTGACGCGATCGCCCTCGGTGAAATGGCATCCCGAGACCCTCGAATTTCAGGCGACGAAGCTGGGGGAAAAGATGACGAAAACCCTCACCGTTCGCAATACGATCGCCGACACCCTATTATCGGGACGTTGGGAAATCGCCCCCCACAAGAGCGATGGTACCCAAGACACCGAAACCCATCCCTGGATTTCTATCCATCCGCCCCAGTTCGAGGCCAATCGGGCACTCTGTAAAGTGACGGTACGCACGGGCAAACTGCGGGCAAACCAAACCTATCAGCGTCAGTTGATTCTCCACGGCAATACCCCGGAAGCGACGCACGAAATCCCCCTGACGGTGAAAACGGCCCCCATCCCCCTGCAAACCCTCAAACCGCCCATTGGCAAACTGGCGGCGTTACTCGGTTCTGCCTTTGCCCTCTCTTTTGGCTTCGAGGTGTGGTGGCGCTCTTCGACGGGTATGGCAGAATGGATCGTGACCTTAATCGATCGCATCTGGTCGCTGTAGTGAGTGGAGGATGAGGACAATGAAACCCGATCGCC
The DNA here is from genome assembly GCF_057467645.1 of Zarconia sp. NCBI lineage: Bacteria > Bacillati > Cyanobacteriota > Cyanophyceae > Oscillatoriales > Zarconia > Zarconia sp. Next base: position 127,482 of record NZ_JBRJXU010000080.1, on the reverse strand, counting down.
AGCCCCCGGAAACATCTCGATCGAAGTTTGAAGCCAAGTTTGAATCGAAGTTCGTCTGGGAACGCTTCGAGGGCAAACTCGAAACCCTTAAGAACAAACTCCACATCTCGAACGATAAAGGGTTTTGGCTGACGGTGGTGGGATTGTTACTTGCCCCCATCGCCCTGACGTATCTCTTCTACGGCGTTTTTATCTTTTCCCATTCTATTGTCAGTGTCGTGCTGAAACTGATAGCATTCGCGCTACTGATTGGGGCGATCGGATTGGTGTATTTAGGGGTTCCCGCATTATTGATTTGGGGTATTTCCAACACGATTAAATCCATGGGAGAGAATGGATTCGATCGGATATTTTCCCTAGCGATTCCGTTATTAACCGTAGCATTGGGCGCGAGTTTTGGATTGGTTTTCCTCGCAGGAAACTTGCAGAATATCGGATTAGTTGCGATCGCGTTGGTGGGCATTCCTTGGGCGATTATGTTGGCGTATCTGCCGGTGCAGCAAATGCGGCGAATCAAGCAATATCGTCAGTCGGAACGGTATTTAATCGAACCTTGATGGATAAACCGGGGGAAATAAATCCTCCACAGCCATCCCCCACCCCGGAACCACAGGTTCCGCATCCGCAATGTCACCTCGCCGATAAACCCTCGGAACTCCCGGTTCGCTGGCATGGTAAACCTTCACCCATTGCCCTTGCAGAACGTCTACATCCCACACCACCTGGGTACCGGCATCGAAATAGTCCGCCCGTTTCATCGCCATCCGTTTTTCAGCACTTTCCCCGTAATCGTTTTCGCTGCGAATCTCCACGGCAAAAATTGGCGCGCCATCGAGAAATCGACCGGGTTGAGACGGGGGTTCGCCGATAAAAAACGATACATCCGGACTGAACGATCGCCGTTTGGGTAAATCTGCGATAATAGCTTCGAGGCGTTCTCCCCCATCCACGAAAATGGTCACGTTGCACCGTGGGGGCAAATCGACGACAAATCCGAGATTATCGGGAATCGCATAACCGCTGCGGGTGAGGCGTTCGTAATCCCGCAGACTGGCATAGATTTCACCCCCAGCCCGCCCCGGTAAAAATCCGGTGGCTGACATCACGACGATTTCTCCATCGACGAGTTCGGCTTTACCCGTTTCGGGAATACGATAGAGGTCTTCAAGGGTGGCTTCGGTTTTGACGCTCATAGGTGTTCGACTCGCATCAATTCTATAGTATCTCGATACTTTTTCATCCTTCGCAGGGTGAGTGTCGCGATCGAAACGATTCACCCTGTAACGAACTCTCAATCATCCACTGAAGCAAAATGCGATATCGACTAAGAATCGATCGCATTAGCCATCAATTGCCGTTTAAACGGAGACTTAAAACCCAGAACAATATCTTCCGGGGGTACGCCAGCTTCTACCAACTCATTGGCAATTCCCACTTCAGTGCCATCACTCTGAATCCAGATTTTGCCATCCTTAATATCGAGATGAATTAAACTTTCATATTGTCGCCGTTCGCCATTCCAACCCACCATCATCAGGAGATAATGGTGACCGATCGGATCGATAACAAGCTGCTCTTCATATTCAGATTCTTGAATCTCATCTTCAAGTGAGGTTGAACTGTGTGCGTTGATGATTTTTTGTACTAATTTAGAATATTCTAATCTATCCATTCGACGATCGCCTATGGCAGCGAAGCAACGCGATGAAATACAATTGCGAGTGGATGAAAACCCGAGCTTTCAAAAAAACGATGTGCTCGATCGTTCTTAAATCCTGACTCTAACAGAAAATATTGAGCATTTTCTTGACAACCCCACTCAATCACCCGATCGACAAGCTGCCTCCCGATTTGTCTACCTTGATAATCGGGGAGTACTCCTAAATCCTCCAACCAACATTCAAGATGTCCAGCGTCAGTCTCTCTAAGACTTGCCAATGCAAAACCTGCAATATTTCCCTCAATAGTGGCGACAAATCCGCCTTCTTTTTCTTGAGAGCGATCTATCAGTCTAAGCACCTCTTCTCGAAAAATTTCAACGGCATTTTGGGCGGGTAAACCCGAACGATCTGCAAGTCCGCAAGCGAGTTCTCCAAAACTGACATAAGTGGAGTCATAAACTCGATCGTAGATTTCTACAACCTGGCTTACATCTTCAATCGCCATTCTTCTAATCTGCATATCCGATCTGATAAAATTTTGCTCTACGAATTCACGATTTTTGTTTGACTTCTCTGTTTTTCTTGGAGAAGATACGATCGAGCAAACCCAATTCGATCGCCTCAAAAACGACCGTAACTCCGCCCCGAATACCCTGCATTCCCAGTCGTATACCGGTTATTTTCCCCCGGTTCCCACCTCACCGCCTCCGAATCGTCTTCCCGGCGACGAAGGCACTTCCACTCAAAAGCTGTATTCGGCGGTAACTCCGATACCACCCCCGTCCAAACCGGTGCGGAATCACCCCGTCCGTCAACGATATATTGATAGTAGACATTCGGATCGAGGGGAATGGCGCGTTCCGGGTTCCACTCCCCCAATTCCGGCAGATTGCCGGTGATGTAGACGCTTTCTCCTGGGGTGGTAAATCCTCGATCGCAAACAAAATTCACTGAAGTCGTTGCCGCCACCGATACCAACTCAAAGGTAAAGGTTTTCGGCGCATCCACCAATATCCCCTGGGACTTGGCCAGAATCCGATTGTTCCCCGCATTCGTCCATCCTCGCCTTGCTGCCTCCAACTCCGCGACGCTATTCCACTGCGGTAGTGGCGAACCGTTCAAACTCACCTCCGTCGCTGCCGCATCTTCCACCACCAACTCCACGAGATTCGATCGCACTTCTACCCCATCGGCAAAGCCACCGTTCACGTTTTGGGCTGCTTCCACCGTCACCTGAACGGTATCCTCATCGACCTGCTGCTGGGTTAATTCAGTCGTCCGGTAACTGTAGGATGGGCGATCGCCATCGTATTCCAGGGTTTCCCCATCATCTTCGTAGAGGGTAAAACTCGATGCCGCCTCATCCGCCCAGACCCGCACAACCAAATCCTCCGGGCGCGTTCCATCCTTCCGATTCCCGAACGCATCCTTCGTATTCTCATCCACCGCCATCATCGGCACGATCGCCCCGGCGCGAACGAAGACAGGTAACCGGAACACCCCCTCTCGATACGCGGGGAGGTTAGCAACGGTTTCGCCGGAACTCTCGATCCATTCATTGGAGTAGTAATCGATCCAGCGACCCTCGGGCAGGTACATATCCCGTTCGTACTCCCCGTGACGGGCGACAATTCCCACCATCAAATCCCGGCCGATGAGTTTTTGATGTCCCATTTGCCGTACTTCCGAATCGTTTTGATAGTAAAACATCGGAGGCGACACCACCGGTTCTCCCTGGAGATGGGCGCGGTAGGCGAGGCTGTAGTAGTAGGGAATCAGTTCGTAACGCTGCTGGAGGTTGGCGAGGTTGCTGTCTGCCTTGCCGACGAGGTGGGGGGAAGTGGCGTAGGGGGGCGAGACGGTGACGAATTCGTTATCGGTGTGGGGGCGAACGGGAACGTCAAACCAGGCACTATTGGCAAACCATTGGGTATACATTTCCCCTTCGTAACCGCGATAGTTGCCCTGGCGATCGTTTTCGGGCATCGCCTCCTTGCGAAACCCACCAATATCGGAACCGTAATAGTCGATACCCGCCAGAGACATATGTATCTGGGCGTTGAAATGGGTTGCCAGGGAGGAGAGGCGGGCGGCGATATCCCCAGACCACATGGCGGTTCCGTAGCGTTGGGTTCCGGCAGTTCCCGATCGGGTCAAAGTAAAGGGACGCGGGTTCGTCACCCCCAGATTGTCCGTTTCCCCCGCATTCTCAACGTACCCCTGCCAAATCGATCGATTCCACAGCAGGTTGTAGAGGTTGTGGATATCGGCATGTTCGTTTTTCCCCAGGGCAACCCCTTCGTAACAAGCTGCCGCGTCGAAGCGTTCCGGTTCTCCCAAATCCGTCCAATGGACATTAATGCCCAAACTCACCAAATTGGGAAAACGCCGTCGATCGTGAATCCAGTCTCCGGTAGCCGAATCCGACCAATCCAGCATCGAACCGATACCCCAAAAGTCCAACGCTTGCAGTTCGATCGGGTTGGACTGGAAATTGGGATTGCAAGTTCCGTTGCGGCGTTGGTAAGCAACTAAATTTGTAGGAATCTCCCGGAAGGTGTCCGTGGCGTTGGCGAGATAGGATTCTTCGATCGCCGCCAGTCGGATGCCATCAGCCGCGTATTCTTGGATTTTTTCGGCGGGATTGGGGAAGAAATAGCGATCGTCGGCCACGAGGGGATCTTGATTTTCATCCCAGTCGAGGCGACCCATGGTACTGCGCGCCGGTTCGTTGGGGGCAATGCCACCAAACCAGTTTAAATCCAACACGAAGCCATCTACGGGAAAGTTGCGATCGCGCAACCCAGCCAGCAGGGTATCGATTTGCCCCCAGTTGTCGTAGCCGAATTCCGACACCCACAACCCAAATGCACGACGTGGGGGAACGGGGGGTCGTCCGGTGAGTTCCATGTAATCCGCCCGCAAATCCGGCAAATCTGCCCCAGTCATGATGTAGAATCGGATGCGATCGCCGAACATCTCCACTTCCCAAGGAGAGGCGGTGAAATCCCATCGCTGCTTGTAAACGTTATCCAGAAATAGGGCGTAGTTGAGGTTATCTTCCCCCAAGGCGTACATGAGGGGAATTTGCACGTTACCCACCACGCCGCCATCGAAGAACTCGAAGGTATTGCCGAAGTCTCCCCCCTCGCGAACTCCCAACGCCGTCCAGTCGCCATCGGCGGAACCTTCAATATTGAACTGCTGTCCGAGTCCGTACACCTGCTGAATTTGACCGGGTTCGAGATTGAATCCTTTGAAATCTTCGGTCAGGTTTTGGGGGCAAAGGGTGGTGAGTTCGGCATTCTGGGTTTTGTCGCGAACCGTCAGGCAGAGGGTGGTTTCGTCGATTTCGACGCGCAGTTCTGGCGTTTCGATCGCATTTCCGAAGTCAGTTATCGATGTGGGGCCGGTGTAGTCGGTTTTAAAGACCATCGGGGAAGTTGCGATCGCCTCAGTCACGCTGCCTGCGGGAGAAATCTCAACCCGAATCAGGTCATCGTCGAGTATTTCGAGGGTTAAGTTGCCGGTTGGGGTATCGAACTGTTTGCGCAACACTTGCGCCTCTGCCGCAATGGGAAAGGTGAGAGAGGTTGCTAGAGTCAAGGGGATTGCGAACCAACGAAAGTGCATCATCAAGGGATTCGATCGTTACTTGAACCTGAGATTTAGGGTTGAGTGTAACTCGATCGTCCAGACACGGCAATATTTTGATGATGGTTCGATCGAAATCGTCGTTATTCGTTATCCTATGTTGACGACTCAAATCGCGAGGTAATCGACCGATGGATCGAATAGACGAATATCGCCAGAAAGTGTGCGAATTTCTCGAAGATTTTGCAAAAAATGATGCCAATGGTCAGCTTATATTCGATCGAGAACGCGATCGATATTTAGTCATGCACAACGAATGGCGGAACGAGTATCGCATCTACGGCTGTGCCATGCAACTCGATATTATCGACGGGCAAATTTGGATTCAGCACAACAGTACGGAAATATATATCGATCGGGAATTAATTCGTCAGGGTGTCTCGCCTAAAGATATTATTTTCGGATTTCGTTCCCCCAGCATTCGCAAACGTCTGGCTGAGGCGTTAGAGAATCAGTATTGATTTTATAAGTATTTGAATGAGAGTCATTTGATATACTTAGTCACAAACAAAGTATATAAATATTAGATAACTATTATATTTTTTTTGTAACTAATTTCTGTAGGCTTGCGAGTCTCTACTGAAATATATTTTCCTTGATAATTCAATATTTTTAAAATTATTCTGATAAGCAGATCGTAATACTTATTGAAAAATTCTATTTTTTCCGCTGAGTTCATACTCGGAATTTCTCCTTGGTGAAAAAGCCGATTACGAACTGGTTCTCTCAAATCCTGCTTTATCATTTTAGCGGGTATAAATCTAAGCTGTTTATTGAGTAATACAAGCTTTCCTTCAATATTTTTGTCCTTAATATCTTTAATGCTTAGTTTATCTTTAATCCTTAGTTCATTTTCATGAATTAAATATTTTGTCAACAAGTACTCATAAGCCATAATCATTGTTGCTAATTTGATGTCGATGTACTTTGTCTGATTTATTTCCGACAAATAGTGTAAAAAATTATTTATTTCTATTTTGTTTTTCCAGTCTTTGTAGTTTGAGTAACAGGGATTAAAGGCTGTTAAGATTCCTGCTTCAATATTGAAGTTGTCAATAATGTATTTGCGATGAAAAGAACTTTTGGCAGTATTTTCTATCGAGTATTTAATGATTTCACCATTAGCAAAGTACTCAACAATCGGTACCAAGGTTAGATTAACGTTAAGAAAACTCAAGAACCAACTTATCGAGATGATTTCTTCTTCAACAGATTGAATACTTAAATCTTGATTTAATGGAATACTGGCTTCTGAAAGAATTGCGTTATCTATCCTTCCAATATCAATCAGTTCAACAACCTGCTTGCTATTTTCAAGCATTTTAAAAGAAATTATTTTGTTATTAATATCAAGTTTAAATTCGCGATTGGAACGAACTCCAATAAAATCAAAGTTACTAAAGTAAGCTTTTACTAAAGTTGGAGTTATTGTTAATTCTGGTGTTCGCTCTATTTCTATTGAATTTGGCAGACAAAATAAAACCAGTTTTTTATTATTTTCAGAATTTGCTCTTACAAAATCAAATTCTATATTAGACTTAAGTGTTTTTTTAGTTACTTTAATATCAGTACATTTCAAATACCAAACACCATCATTTGATTTTCCACAGAAAAAATTAGGCCATTGATTTTTTGGAAAAAGATGTGAAAAATCATCACAATTGTCTGTGCTTAGGACAAATATTATATTTCCACAAATATCTACACATAACTCCTAACAATATTTTGTACAACCAAGGAAACCTTCTCCATGTTGATATGGAATTCGTGAGTACTTATAAATATCACCTAATCTATGTTCAAAATAACTTTTTCCTAGCATAACAATTTTTCGATTGAAGACGCTCTCTTTGTTGCTTCTGATTTTTTCTAATAGGGGAAATAATTATCCTCTTAATCAATTTTAACGCAGAAGAAAATTTGTATCGAGTAAATACTTAGTCATTACTCGTAAATACTGCCCCGATCGAACGCTTCATTCGGGAGGCTCAAACCCGTTTTTGGCAATTGCTCGATCCACACTTGCAAATCTTGCACTCGTTCTGTCGGAGTTGCGTTTTTCCAAAATTGTGAATCGATCGCAACCTGTTTTGTTTGGTATTTCACAAACGTAATAAACTCAGCGATTCTCTTAAGTTGACTTTCGTTCAGTCGATCGATTTCTTGCTTTAAGATATCTCGAAGCATTAGCTAGTACCTACCGATTGCAAATATCTTAATAATAAAGCAGTAACTCATGGCTTTAAGATCGCCGTTAGCAGTTTTGGATGTGTTCTGCAATCTCATCCGATCGCATATCGAATCTAATTCTCTAATTCAGCCGCCTGCATTAACGCCGCACCCGCACCAAAGTTATCGTAAGGAGTCGGCAAATCGTAAGTCTTGAAGGGTTCGAGTGGAGAAATATCCTCTGCGGCTTCTAGCTCTTGAGCTAAAATCCGAATCAACTTAATTTTCTCTAAGATAGAGAGCTGACGAACAGATGGAAGAACTTCAGACAACGTCATACGATCGCGCCTCCCAACGTTGAGTTCACCTTTTAAGCTTAAGCCATCAGAGCAAAACCGATCTAGGGTTGTTCGATGTCGATCTGGGTAGATCGCCCTTTCTCCTAGCTCTCTATAATAAAACCAACCCAAATCCCTCTCGATTCAGCATGACGATTGCTCCAGACCTCAAACTCGGTTTACCATCAACCGAAGACCTCCCCTGCTCTGACGATACCCCAGTGGATAACGAAGACCAGAACTTACTGCCGAATCTGTTACTACTCATCCTCGCCAGTATTTGGTCCGATCGCATGGATTGGTATTTTGGAGTCGATATGGCGGTGTATCACACCACTGGCATCAGTCCCAAAGTTCCGGTGGTTCCCGATGGGTTTTTGAGTTTGGGAGTCGAACGCAAAAAGGGAGGCAAATCTCGCCGCAGCTATGCCGTCTGGGAAGAAAACGAGATCGTGCCGATTCTGGCATTGGAGATGGTGTCTCACAAACCCGGTGGGGAATACGACGACAAGATGGCAATTTATGCCAGGTTGGGGGTGTTGTATTACATTATCTATAACCCCGAGTTTTGGCGGCGAGACAGACAGCAGCCATTTGAGGTATACAAGCTCATCGACGGGGAGTACCAGCAGCAAATTGGCGAACCCTATTGGATGCCGGAAGTGGGATTGGGAATGGGACGTTCTCGACAAATTGTGGGGGGTATCGATCGGGAAGTCTTAGCTTGGTACGATGAAAGACACAATGTGTATCCCCTACCAGAGACGGCGATGCACCAGATGCGGGAACAGTTGAGGGTAGAACGAGAACAAGCTGAGGCACAACAACGACAGGCTCAGGTGGAACGGCAACGAGCAGATTCCGAACGAGAACGAGCCGAACGTTTAGCCGAGTATTTGCGATCGCAAGGCATCGATCCCGATAACCTACCGGAATAACTCGATCGATACCATCGATGCAATAGCCCTAAAACCAACTGACTCACACGATTCGGGGGGATGCTCTTTCCGTCTCTTCTAAATTCGATCGCGGTATAGGATGGGTAAAAGTGGAAAGATCGAACTATTACGATAGAATTGCTCAGATTTACGATCGAACCCGTTGGTTGACAGAATCCGTTGCGGAAGAGGTCGCCGATGTGATTCTCGAACGGGTGAATGCCACACCGGAAACGACTTTTTTAGAACCGGGTGTGGGTACGGGGTTAAACGTTCTACCTTTGGTGAAACGCGGCTATGCCGTCACGGGAATTGATATTTCTCAACCCATGCTCGATCGATTTCGCCAAAAACTATCCGCTGTTCCTGCCCATCTCAAACTGATTTGTGGGGATGCCTCGAAACTCCCTTTTGACGATGACAGTTTTGACGTCGTACTCACGGTACATATGGTTCATACCGTTGCCGATTGGCAAGTGTTTCTCGATGAAATCGATCGGGTTCTCAAACCCAATGGATTTTATCTCAACGCGCAATGGATTACACTACCCGCCCGACGAGAATTCGAGGGACATTTTCGGAATATTTTATCGAAGTACAATGTCTCTCGCACATCCCAACGAGTTGAAAATGCGATCGCCAAAATTGATGTAGATGAATATTTTCAGCAAAAAGGTTATCGATCGAACTATACCATTGCCAAAGAATGGATGGTTACGAATCCGGTTGCAGAACTACTCGATTTTTTGCGATTGCGGGCTTATGGACTGTGTTGGCAAGTATCCGATGAAAGATTCAAGAATGTTATCGATGAGTTTGAAGTATTTTGCACCCAGCATTACGAATCGTTGAATACTCCATTATCCTCTCTAGCCAAGTTTGAAATTTGGACGTATACAGCTTCTATTTAAATCGCGTTCGATTAGGATATTCTATTTAAAGAATTATTAAAAAATTTAAAACTTGTCTTTTTAAAAAATCAAAAGCTATACTTGAAGTAAGTTTGCGAAAATACACTCACTCTAAAATCTGTTTGAACCCCTTGACATTCATTTGATTCTTCTTGTAAAGCTCGATTACAACAACCACGATGAATAATCCAAATATTATTGCTTCAGATGTAATGTCATCACAAGATAATGTAGCAGCGTCACTTGCAGAACAGAAAATTCCTTTAAGGTATAGTGTCACTGAGCTTTTTTTGATTTCCTGCTGTGTGGTTTTAGGTGCTGCTTCAGTGCTATTCATTGAGCGCGAGGAAATTGTTGTTTCTGCGATCGCTCTTATTATTATTTTGACGTTACTCATCACATTAAATCGCCGCTTTTTAGAAAATCACAAACGTTTTTCTAAAGAGCAAGACAATCAAAAGAAAGCAGGACTTTATAGTTGCTTATTTGGGGATGCGATCGCCGATGAGTCGATTAACGTCATGCGCAGTCGAGCCATTCAGTATTCTCAAGAGCTGATTGATGACTACAAAGCAACCCGTCGAAACTCCCGAAACGTCTACTATATCTTCCAAATTTCAACGATTATTCTCTCGGGAGTCACCCCCATCTTAGTTTTGCTCGATAAAGTGGACATTAGCGTGTCGTGGATTAAGTGGTTACCCGTGATTTTCCCGGCGATCGCTTCGATTGTCACGAGCTTAGCGACATCTTTCCCCTTTCAAGAAAACTGGATGACGGCAAATACCGTTGTCGAGTTACTAGAAGCAGAACAGGAAAAGTTCATCCTGGGAGTCACGCCTGCCTATCGATTTTTCGATCTACCCGATAAGAACGAACGGAAGCGCAAGGTGCAAGAATCCGTTGAAGGCTTTATTACTCAAGTCAATAAAATTCACCTCAAGCAAGTTCAAACAACATCAGAACCTGAAGTTGTCGCTTCCAAGAATTCTGCTGCAGACAGTGCAACCGCTTAGTCTCGAGTGAGTTAAATTGCCAATCCCGATTGCAAGTACCGTCGCAGCATTGGCGAGATCGGATGCTTCAATTGGTACCCGTTGGCAGCCCATCGAGCGTACTCCTGGATTTATGCCGCTCGATGGGGAAAGAAATGGCGATCGCCGATCGCTCTAAATCATTGGAGTTTAGACAAATTTCACGGCTCGAACCATCAAACCTTTATCCGGACGAGATTTGAGAGTTGAAAAATCGGGGGTCTGCGCGAAAACCCAAAAAGTTGAGTGCATCAGGGTTATCGTCTTCTCAATCGAAATTTTGTCTAAACTCTAGTACCTGAATGAAAACCGCGATAACTGATGACACGCCCTAGATTGATTTTTTGGGCAGATTTGTCAACCCTCAGATTTTTAGTAAATTTACGGAATGTATTGGGGTAGGGAAAGAGAAATTTCTGTATCCCTTTGGACGAAAACTGGGAAGTTTAAGGGAACTTCATTAAAAAGCGATCGAACTATATTGATTCTTGATATTTTGGACTTCTTGTTCGAAGTAGATACAGACGGAACTGAAGTCGAGGCGAGAGTAATCTTGGGTGATTTTGCTATTTCTTCACACTCAGCTTATTTATATATTTTTTTTCAAAACTTGATTAAAATTTTATAGAAACCAGTCTTCGCTTGTGTGAATAATAATTCTCAGAGCCGACCGACAAAGCCCCTTTAAACTCCATCCTATATCTGGCATTCGAGACATCTTAGCATTAGAGACCACATGTTTCACCTCTAAGTTAAGCAGTTTAGGGTAAACAGCCGAAAGCTTAACTGGCATGATTCACAATTTTTAGATCGAGGCTCGATCGAACCCTTGACAGTCAATTAATTGGGGCGTTTAAAAGTCTTTCCCGACTGGGATTTCGATCGAACTTGCCTATCTGCTGAGATAGAAGGGTTTTGAATGTTTAGTAACGGTTTTCATGCTGAGTGCCGGTTAAATAGTATTTTTTTTCATTCTCAAAGCCCGACCGAGCAAACTCGTAATTTACCCGAAAAACAGTTTGTTTGCGTGAGCTTGGCTCGCGATCGCAATTTTAGCGTTGGATGAATAATCCAAACTAGAAGATATGCCTCAATAGGCACCGTATCGCACATAAAAAATTAAGTCTTTTAGGGGTCTAACTTTCGGGATTTTTGTACTTCTTAAATCGCAAATATTTGAACGAACTCACCAATAATTTTGTGAATATTGGGTGGGTCAATCGACAAGTTTTGCGGCTTCGAGACACATTATTTCAAGAGAGAATCACGATGAATGTTAACCTTTCCGGGACCATTCTTTGGACCGATAGCCAGGGAAATCTGCATCCAGTCCGTCGAGGGACTATTGAGGTCTGGGATAATGATTTGTTTTTGGCAGGCGGTAACGGTCTGCTCCAAACCATCTCAACGGATGTTAATGGATTTTATTCAACGACTTTCAACAATGACGACGGTCTATCTCAAGGAAACCGAGATGTTGTCTTACGAGTTTTTGCAGATAGTGAATTTCACTTTGTGGCACGAGAAGCTGGTGAAGACATCGTCTTCAGTAGTCAGGTTTTAGCGGAAATTCCTGATGGCGATAATTCTTTAAATATCACGATTCCTAATAGTACCGAGATCGGACACGCTTTCTCTGTTGGTGATGCGCTTTATACTGCGGGAACCGCTGCCACCCTCTTGCGAGGAACTCCTCCAAAATTAAAAGCTGAGTTTCCGGTCAGCGGTAATTCATCGTTTTTTAGTCCTTCTGATGAATCGATCGGTATGTTGTCAGACGATCGATGGGATTGGGATGTCATCCACCACGAGTACGCTCACTATTTAGCTCATTTGGATGACTTGGATCGAAGTCCTGGAGGAGATCATTCTTTTGGAGTCAGCAATATCCCGACTGTCGGCAAACTTGACGGGGTCCGATTGGCATGGGGAGAGGGTCTCGCTACCTATGTGGGAACTGCAATTCAGCAAATTGCAAACGGTATTAGCACTCTACCCAATGTTCCAGGAGTCGGCGATACATCCTATACAGATACGCTTGATGCCTCATTTACGATCGACCTCGAAACTAATGAGGGTTCAGAGAATGCAGGAGAAGGCGATGAAGCCTCAGTCCTGCGAATTTTATGGGACATTGCAGATGATGTCCAAGATACTTTCAGCAATGGGTTGAAAGATGTTATTTCGTTAGGCCACCAGGGCTTATACAACATTCTCAATAACCAGATTGCCGATCTCGATCGACTCGATGACGTTTGGGATTACTTTTTTAATAATTCCAACGATGAAACTCGCACCCAATACGGAGCCATTTTTGAAGAGTACAGCGTCTCTCCATCGCCAGTCTCTTCGACAGACTTAATTGGGCAAACGTTTAACTCCGGAGATGCTATTCCCACCTTCGAGTGGAATGCAGGCAACAATAATGCGAACGATGAGTTTCAAATCATTGTCTTTAACGAAGACTTTTCCACTCGTGAATTGGTGGTGAATGACATCAATGATGTGACACAGTGGACACCGACTCAAGACCAATGGAATCAGATCCTCGACACTCCTGGAGAATATCACTTTGTCATTGGAGGGAGCGATACGAATGGGTTTGCGACGGGTTCGTATTGGAGTGGTGCTTACAATTTCTTTGTCGGTCAGGCACCTCCCTCTTCGACTCCAACCCCTGGAAACGATACTCTAATGGGTACCCCCGGAAATGATTCAATTCGCGCACTCGCAGGAGACGACATTGTTGAGGGTCTTGGCGGTAACGATCGACTCTATGGTAATGCTGGAAACGATCGACTTTTAGGAGGTCCAGATAATGATATTCTCGAAGGTGGTTTTGGAGAAGACACTCTCGAAGGCGAGGATGGAAACGATACCCTAAATGGTGGTTTCGGAGAAGACACTCTCGAAGGCGGCGATGGAAACGATTTACTTAAAGGCAATCGTGGCAATGATTTTCTTAATGGTAATGCCGGTGACGACTTTCTCCGTGGTAATGCTGGTGACGATCAATTAATAGGCTCAAATGGAAGTGACACTCTCTATGGAAATGATGGAAAAGATACTCTTGAAGGGGGCGATGATGACGACTTTCTCTATGGCAGTATTTATAACGAATTAGGTTTTTATGGTAGCAATCGTGACAACGATGTTCTTAATGGCAATGCCGGTAACGATTTTCTCCGTGGTAATGCCGGTGACGATAAACTCATAGGTGGTCTTGGACGCGACACTCTAAATGGGGATTTTGGACAAGATACCCTTGAAGGCGGTGATGATGATGATCTCCTCAGAGGCGGTCGTGACAACGATCTGCTTTTTGGGGATGCCGGAGGTGACACTCTAAATGGCGGTTTCGGAGAAGACACCCTCGAAGGCGGCGATGACGACGATTTACTCAGAGGCGGTCCTCAAAATGACCTGCTTATTGGGGACGCCGGAGACGATCGCTTAGCCGGTCAGCGGGATGACGATACGCTCCTGGGCGGAGAAGGCAACGACTGGCTTCGGGGAGGACAAGGCAACGACTCAATTTCTGGGGGTTCCGGACGCGATACGTTTGTCTTTGCCCCGAACCACGGAACGGACACGATCGCAGACTTTACCGTTGGGGAAGACTTCATTAGTTTGAAGGAGGGTTTAACCATTGCGGACGTATCGGTCACAACGGTAGATGGCAACACCCAGATTACTTTGGGCAGTGGAACTCTCGCGATTTTGCCAGACCAGATCCTGTCTCGTTCCGACATCGAGTTCGTCTGAGTTTAACGATTCAGGACTTACGCAAACGTCAGTTCGGGATAAAAAGTATCGGGTGAGGGTGGGGTGTCGGGTGTCGGGTGTCGGGTGTGGGGAAGAGAGTTTCCGGTAACCCCTTATACTTATAGTCCCTCAGACCGAGTTGGGGGAGAGGTTCTTCTCCCCATAACTCCCATCCACATCACCTTGCTCGACTTTCAAACATCCTTAACCATTGGTGAAAGGTTAAGGCTATATTCACTTTGTCAACCTTCCAATAAGTTGTCGCCAACCCGGCCCTTGGGGGGTCTCCCCCCAATCCCCCCGTTGGGGGACGAACGCCTCCCCCTGCGCCCCCTGCGTAAAAGAGTGAAGTCGCGAGGAATCATGGATTTAATGGAGGTCGAAGAGTTGCACTTGACATTTGACAAAATTGCTTAACCTGTCACCAATGATCCTTAACCCGTACTGACGTTACGCAAATATAGCTGACCGCATCGCAGTTAGAACCGAGATTCAGATTGAGTCTGCAAAAATCTTGTAGGGGTAAACTGCCGTTTACCCTTACGAAACTTGCTTCGAGTATGAAATCTCGACAGAACCGAATAGATTTCGCGGATTTCGCACTCACGACGACAAATCCCGATGGGTGAAGGGTTTGGCATCCTTCCCAGCGTAAGTGGCTGCGATGTGACCGTCTCCAACCACCTTATACTTGTACGTCACCAGCCCTTCCAATCCCACCGGACCGCGAGGGGGCATTTTCTGGGTGCTGATGCCCACTTCCGCCCCGAAGCCGTACCGGAAGCCATCGGAAAAGCGGGTGGAACAGTTGTGAAATACCCCGGCCGCATCCACCTGGGCGAGAAAGGTTTCGGCAGCGGCGGCATCTTCAGTGACGATCGCATCGGTATGGCGAGACCCGTAGGTACTGATATGGTCGATCGCCGCTTCGAGAGAATCCACCACTTTAATCGACAGCATCAAATCGTTGTATTCAGTCGACCAATCTTCTTCCGTGGCGGGGGCAACATCTACCACTTCCCGCGTCATTTCGTCGCCGCACAGTTGCACGTTTTCCGCAGCCAGGGCCGCCGTCACTCGGGGCAGAAAGTCAGCAGCGATCGCCCGATGCACCAGTAGCGTCTCCGTGGCATTGCACGCGGCCGGATACTGAATCTTGGCATCGACGACGATATCGGTGGCTTTCTCGAAGTCAGCGGCCGCATCGACGTAAACGTGGCAGATACCATCGGCATGTCCGAGGACGGGAATGCGGGTGTTTTCCTGAACGAAGCGAACGAAGGAATTAGAGCCCCGAGGAATAATTAAATCCACGTATTCATCGAGTTTGAGCAATTCGAGGATTTCTTCGCGGGTGGTGAGAAGTTGCACCGCATCAGGATAAATTTCGGTGTTAGCCAAACCTTGGTGAATCGCTTTGACGATCGCCTTACAGGATTCGATCGCCTCTTTTCCCCCTTTGAGAATCACCCCGTTTCCCGATTTGATTGCCAAACTCGAAATTTGAATCACCGCATCGGGTCGGGCCTCGAAAATCACCCCCAGAACCCCCAGGGGACAGGCGACCCGTTTGAGAACTAATCCCCGATCGAGTTCGCGATCGATTTGCACCGCACCCACCGGATCGTCTAATTTACCCACATCTCGCACGCCGGCGATCGCCCCTTTGAGTTTGGTTTCGTCGAGCTTCAGGCGATTGTAGAGGGGTTTTGCGATTCCTTCGGCGAGCGATCGTTCGCAGTCTGCCTCATTTGCCGCTAAAATTTCCGGGGCGGCCGCTTCGAGTGCCAGGGCGATCGCTTCGATGGCTTCGTTCTTTGCCGGGGTGGAGAGTACCCCCAATTGGCGGGCGGCATTGCGGGTTTGGCGGGCGATCGAACTCAGAGAGGCAAGCTGGGAAACGCTCATGGATTTTAGTTTCAACAGATTTGAACTCTATATCTTATCAATTTTTGAGGAGTTGATATAGCAGTTGCCATACCGCTTAGGATGTCGGGGGAGGCTGGGGAAGCAGGGGATACTGGTGTGAAATAAGACTGTCCGTACTCTTTATGGCGACTGCTCTACAATAAGCCATCGATCGATCTTTCGATTGAAATTCTGAAATTCAAGGGACGAAATTTGCACTCAGCGATCCACTGCAAACCAGCTCGAAGCGCTAAAATCTAGTAAGCATTCAGCCGTCAGCTATCAGCGGTCAGCTTAAAACTTTAAGAGAAAACCAGAATTTCAGGAGTTTTTGTTTAGAAGAGGCTAAAGTTATAAGCTCGATCGGAATTTGAGGCTGACGACTAATACCGAAGTGCTGACAAAATCTAAACAGATTCCTAGACCCAAGACAATCGATTCTCTGTGTCGCAAAAACTTCAATTGTCACGAATACTTACCTGTTGTTTTTAACAGCCGATTGCTAATGGCTGACGGCTAAATGCTGACACCGAATCACTCTATAGATTGCTCTATAAAATTCTCTTTAAAAGCTCATGATAAACGATCGGGTGCTCGTGATTGGTGGAAGCGGACGAATTGGGAACAGCGTCGCCCGAGATTTAGCCGATCGCACCCAAGCAAAAATTACCGTTACCGGACGCAGCAATTCCCCGAAGGTTTCTCCCTATTCTTATGTGAAATTAGATTTAGCCGATCGCACGACTCTCAAAGCTACCATTGCGGAATCAAACCTCGTCGTTCACTGTGCCGGACCGTTTCTCGATCGCGATTGCCGGGTTCTAGAAACTTGCATCGAATTGGGGGTGGATTATCTCGATGTGAGCGATAGTCCGGCATTCGTTCGCAAAGCGTTAACCTATCGAGATGCGGCAAAAAAAGCCGGAGTCACGGCAATTCTCAACAGCGGAATTTTTCCGGGGATTTCTAATAGTATGGTGCGTCAGGGCATCGAACAACTCGATCGCGCCGATACCGTCCATTTAAGCTACGTGGTGGGCGGTTCTGGGGGGGCGGGGGTTACGATTATGCGAACCACCTTCCTGGGCTTGTTAGAGCCATTTCGCGCCTGGATTGACGGACGATGGCAAACCGTTCAACCTTACAGCGATCGTGAAATCATCGAGTTTCCCGAACCTTACGGAAAAGTCGGCGTCTATTGGTTTGACGTGCCCGAAATCCTCACCCTGCCCGAATCCTTTCCCGTGAAAACGGCGATCGCAAAATTCGGTTCGATTCCCGATTATTACAATCGCTTAACCTGGGGAGTTGCCCGGTTTATCCCCTCAAAAATTCTCAAAAATCCCGCCACCATTGAGTTTTTATCTCAAGCCAGCTATCGGATGACGCAAATTACCGATAAATGGACGGGAATTGGGGTTGCTATTCGCGCTAAAATTGAAGGCACTCAAGCCGGTCAACCTACGGAAGTTTGCTTAACCCTCACCCACCCAGATACGGCGGTAGCTGCCGGTGCGGGAACTGGAAGTATCGCCCAACTCATGCTCGACGGACAGTTAAATAAATCCGGCATTTTTCCCGTAGAACAAGCCCTCTCCACAGATTTATTTGAAATGGCAATGTCGAGTCGAGGAATGCACGTCACTCAACAGGTCAAGGCGATCGAATCCACGAAATAATACTAGAGATTTTTTCAATTTCTTCCAAACTCTTTCATACACTTTCACTCTTTAAAATCCTATGAAAGCTGTAAGTATCGCTTCTCTCATCCGTTTACAAAGTCTCATGGCAATGGCTGCCGTTGCCCTATTTCTGGGTAGTTGCAATCGATCGAAACCGGACGCTTCAACTCCGGAGTCCGCTGAAACTCAAGTAAGTCAATCGGCAACGACAAGTACCACAACTCAACCGACGAATTCCGAGGAGGTGGAATCGGAGTCTTCGCCAACAATAAATCCCGAAGATACAGCCGCAGAAAATACAGCCGAAAATGAAGTGGGCAATGAAGTTGAAAATCCGGCTGAAGATTTAGCAGAAAATCTCACGGTGGAAGATGATTTTAGCGAGGAAGCTGAAATCGTAGAATTGCCAGATTTTGAAGATGAACCCTCAGCAGATTTAGAAGAAGTAGAAGAAATTGAGTCGGCAATATTGGCAGAGTTGGAAGTAGAAGAAACGCAACCAGAAATCATCGAAGAATCCAGAAACCTGGAGAAAACTGTATCGCGATCGATTTCCGAAAAACCCTCTATCGATGTGGGTACATTTGACTTTCAACTGCGCGAAACTTCTTTAGAAACTGAAATTATCGATCGGGCGAGTAACAAGCGTTTGAGTACGGAGAATGCCGACGAACCTTCATCCTATTTATTTGTCGAGTTAGATCTCAAAAATAACAGCGACGAAACCATCTGGGATTCCGTCCTCTATACTCTAGAGTGTGAGGGGAGTCTTATCGAAAATGCTGCTGATGTGGCGCGAGTTTATCGTTCCAATCGCAATATTAAGATATCCTCGGAAATTCCACCGGGTGGCAAAGGGCTGGTTGCCGATGCATTTTTGGTCCCCGAATATTGCCTGAAATCGAACGATTTGAACCTTGTTGTTTCTCCAGTGGGGCAAGGGAAAGCAGTGATTCCGTTGAATTTAAATTGAAAGATGGGTGAGGGAGTTTGATAATACTGAAACAACACTCAAAGGATGTGTGGGAAAGTCGTATATCCACAACCTCATATAAACAGCAGTAGGGGTCAACAGCCGTTGACCCCTACTTTATTTTTTTGCAAGTCCCCAAAATCCCGATCGCATTTTTCATCCGAAACTCGATCGAACTCGATTTGCTGCGAGTAAAATACTCAAAGAATCGATGAGTTTATCGCTTTCATGTAAAGCCCGATCGGTTTCAGTTCCCAAGGTTTTTGCCGTGCGATCGAATTCCTCAATTAACGTCGATCGATCTTGATGTTCGATCGCCGTTGCCAATCGACTAAACGTACCCGCCAAACGGGCGATCGCTTCTCGTCTTTCTTCCGTTGCCAACATAATATCGGCGTACAACTCGGCATCTTGAGCAAAGAGTCGACTGACGAGATTCACCCCCATGCGGTAAATGGGACTCGAGAGTTCTAAACTGCGACCGATATCCACCCCTTCTTCCGCCAAAAATACCCCCAAACTATAGGTGGAAAAATGGCGCAAGGCTTGAACGGCAATCGTCATTCGATCGTGTTCTTCACCAGAGCAAAAAACTAAATCTCCCCCATCTTTTTCCATCAATTCAATTAACCATTGATAGGCTTCATCCTGCCGTCCCGGACAAATCACCACTTTCTGGGATAAAAATGATTTCACGCCGGGACCGAACATTGGGTGCAAACCTACAACCGGTCCGGAATGATGGGTCAGCATCGCCTCCACCATCGGTGCTTTGATACTGGTAATATCCGCCAAAATTGCGGTGGGAGGAAGGTATTTTGCCGTCTGTTGAATAATGTCTAACGTGCGATCGATGGGGACGCAAATCAAAGCTAAATCGATATCGGCAAGCAGGGTATCGGCACGGGACCAATCTTGTCGACCTACGGTTATCACCTGATGTCCCGCTGCTAAAAAACGAGAGCCAAAAAACTGCCCCATCATTCCTTTTCCACCGACGATCGCAATTTTTTGGGGCGGTGCTTTTAGAGTCGCTAAATCTGAGGTTGCCAGGGCTGCCGTACAGCAGGTTTCTATCTTTTCCCACATAAAACTGGGAACCCCCGCTTCGTCGAGGAGAGGTTGCAGGTGCGATCGCCCCTCATCTTTCATCTCTGTCGCGATTCCCTGGCATTTCCCCAAAATCTCGATCCGTTTTCCGAGGAGTCGAACGAGCTGTTCGTCAATTTCTTTTAAGCTCTCTTTGGCGTTAGCCGTAAAACTATCTTGACTCATTTAAAATTAACTATTTCTAGAGCGCGATCGTCTTTAAAAATAAAAAATTGAGGAAACCTCAGGACTCCTCTTGAGGCTTAACCAACCCTCCTAAAATACTCGAGACCATCGACAAGACAATCGCGCCAAAAAATGCCGCCCAAAACCCAGCGACCTCGAAACCCGCAGGAGAAAAATATCCCACCAAAGAAAAGACGATCGCATTCACCACCAGCAAAAATAGACCCAAACTGAGAATGGTAAAAGGTAGCGTTAAAACCACGAGAATCGGTCGGACGATCGCGTTCATCAATCCCATGACGATCGCGGCAACGGCGGCCACGCTAAAACTACTAATCGTCAGGCCGGGAACGATTTTCGCCGTAATCACAAGAGAAACTGCTGCCACCAACCAAGTTAATAAAAAATTCCACATCGATTTAAAACGGGTTTGCTCGAATATTAACGATATTATAAAGCGCGATTTTCTCGATCGAGCGGTTCCCCGTCTACAGTAATCTATAGATTGGTACTCCCAAAAATCGCGATCTATGCTAATACCGCCACTTTTTGCCTGGATATTGACCTCGCTCCTATGGTTGTGGCCGGGCAGTGTTTCTCCCCTCGCCCAAGCTGTTCTCTATCCACCGCCACTCTCCTACACCTATGCCGAACTCATGGGGCGAGATTTTTCCGGTCAAGTGCTGCGTTCTGCGGAGTTTTCCGGCTGCAACCTGATGCACGCCAACTTTTCTGAGTCGGACTTGCAGGGTGTGGTTTTCAGTACCTCTCGCATGGAAAACGCCGACCTGCATGGGGCCAATTTAACCAATGCTTTTGTCGATCAAGCCACCCTCGATGGGGTAAACTTAACCGACGCCATTCTCGTCGATGCGATTTTACTCGGATCGACCCTCAATAATACCGAGATTGCCGGGGCCGACTTCACCGATGCCCTCCTCGATGGTGCTCAAGTGCGGCAATTGTGCGCCCATGCTACCGGGGTAAATCCTGAAACTGGAGTCTCCACCCGCGATTCTTTATTCTGCCCGTGATGGGAAACACGGGAGCTGGGGGAAACACGAGAGCTGGGGAAGATATGGGAACTGGGGAAGATATGGGAACTGGGGAAGACACGGGAGCTAGGGGAGACACGGGAGCAAGATGCTCCCACTGTAAAATCTCCCGAGAGCCTCCGAAGCCCCCGAAGCCTCCGAAGCCTCCAAAGCCTCCAAAGCCTCCAAAGCCTCCAAATCTCCCGAAGCCCCCAACACCCCGACACCGTTACCCCCGTACCGACCGTGAACACATCTACCTCCGATCGCAATTCAACCCAACAACGCCCCACCCAAACCATCAACCGCGTCGGCATTATTGGCGGCGGACAGTTGGCTTGGATGATGTGTCCCCCAGCTCAGAAGCTGGGTCTCAATGCGATCGTTCAAACCCCCAGCCAGAGCGATCCGGCCGCCACCACCGCCACAGATACCGTCCTGGCTGCGGTTGACGATGCCACCGCTACGGCACAACTAGCCGGGCATTGCGATGTTATTACCTTTGAGAACGAATTTGTCGATCTCGAAGCCCTGTCGGAACTGGCACGGCAGGGGGTGTGTTTCCGTCCCGCCCTCGAATCCCTCGCCCCCTTACTCGATAAGTACCACCAGCGCAGCTTCCTGGAAGATTTGGGAGTTCCCGTACCGAAGTTTTTTACTCTCATGCCGAACAAACCCCTTCCCGAGTTGCAATTTCCCGTCGTGATGAAAGCGCGCCGCCACGGTTACGATGGGCGCGGAACGGCGATTTTACAAGATTGGGATAGCTTGAAAACCACATGGCAAGACTGGCTCAAAGCCAATTGGGAGAAATCGAAACAACCCTCGTTACTGCTCGAAGAATTTATCCCCTTCGAGCGCGAGTTGGCCGCGATCGCGGCGCGGAACGCATCGGGGGAAATCGCCATTTATCCGATTGTCGAGACGCAGCAGGAAAATCAAGTCTGTCGGCGGGTGTTGGTGCCGGCGGACGTGTCACCCGCAGTCGTCGAACAAAGCGAAACCATTGCCCGGACGATTTTAGATAAGTTACAAGTGGTGGGACTGTTTGCGATCGAGCTATTTCTGACCCGCGATGGCAAGGTGTTGGCCAACGAAATCGCACCGCGCACCCACAATTCCGGTCATTTCTCCATCGATGCTTGCGAAACCTCCCAATTCGAGCAGCATCTACGGGCAGTTTGCGATCGCCCTTTAGGAAGTACGGCCATGACCTGCCCTGGAGCCGTGATGGTGAATTTACTCGGATATGAAGATTCAGAGTGCGACTACATCGAAAAACGGCAGCAACTGGCACAAATTCCCAATGCCAAAGTGTATTGGTACGGCAAAACTGCATCACGTCCGGGGCGCAAACTTGGACACATCACGGTATTATTAGAGGGAGATAAAACGGATTTACGCGCGTTGGGGATGGAAACGGCAAAGGCGATCGAATCCGTTTGGTATCCAAACAATCGCCAGATTTAGTACGCGGAGTAGATTGTAGCGAGTAAATCCGAAAAATTTTGGAGACTTTGGGGAAAGAAGTCGCCAACTCTATTGCAGTGGATATAAATGAGAGTCGAGGTAGGTTCATTGGCTCGAACAATTCATTGAGAAGGTTCAAACCCCGAGCGGGTCAGTTGTTTGAGTTGTCAGTCCTCTGCCGATTCTTGAAGCTCAGGTTGTCAGATTGGACGCTTCAAACCGTTTAATTTGTCTGAACTTCGATCTCCCCAATGCTCGCGCGACCAGGAATTCTCCATATTCTACCGAACGTGGTATTGAAGGGAGTTGCTCGTTCGGCTCTCATGCCGAAGTGCCCAGTGCTTATGGCTTGATGGCTGAAGTTCGATCGGCAACGGCAAAAACTTGATGTTGCCCAGTTCTCTCATTTCCCAAATCTAGAGGTTCATCTTTCTAAAAGTGACTCTAAGTTTGAGAATTGCTAGCTCTAACGAGCTTAGATTTGAGTGTTTTTGATTGGAGTGTTTGTGAGTGAGATTAGCACAAACAATTGAACAACAATTGTCCGATTTTTTTTGATACTATCTATGCGTATTTAGCAATTTAAACTCGATTAAATTCATCAAATTATGTGGTTTTACACAACCCAAGAATGTTCGATTTATAAACAATAAGTATTTCCACTCTTAACCCGAGACTGATATTAATCCGCATAAATACAGAGACTCTTTATCGTCGACAAAACGTTCTATCTCTAGCTTTTATGAATCCTTCAATGTCTATTGACTCCATTAAATTATCAGCTCTGAACCGAGACGATCGACCTCTGGTCACCCTTGCCCCTGGCGGTTCTAAACGACCTTTTTTCCTGGTTCACGATGCTTTGGGAAAAACCGATCTCTACGGAGATTTAGCTCGTTATCTTGGAGCCGAACGGCCGGTTTATGGATTGCGGCCCCACCGAAAAAACGAATTTTCAGTCCTCTACCCTCGCATGGTAGATTCGATCGCCGAATACTGTAACGCGATTCAGGCAGTCCAACCCATTGGTCCTTATCTCATTGGAGGCTCGGGCTTCGGCGGTGCTCTGGCCGTGGAAATCGGTCAAGAGCTATACGCTCGGGGACATTGGGTGGCAATGGTGGCCCTGTTCGACTCTCTCAATCACCACGCCGTCCAACTCGCAACTCCTGGGAAAAACCCCCTCCCATCTCATCAGACGATCGAGTCATCTCCTTCCCCTTCCGCAGAAAGACCCACCCACCTTCAATCCCAAAGCCGCACCCCCTGGGTAAAATTCATCGAGCAGATGTGGAATCGATGGCAAGTGGGTCTCTATCGATCTTACCTGGAGCGCAACCGACCCCTGCCCGAGTATCTGCACCACCTTTCCATCTCCACCATTTTGAACGTGGCGTGGCAAGAATATCGATCGCAGGTGTTTCACGGCAGCATCCTCCTCTTTCGAGCCAAACAAGGGGTTGGCTTCGATCGACCCGCACGGGAGCGAACGGAAGACCCCTTACTCGGCTGGGAACAGTCCGCCACTCTGGGTATCGAGTTGCACGATATCCCTGGCGGTCACGTGAGTATGCTGCAAGAACCCAACGTTCGAATTTTAGTGCGGAAACTTCAAGCGAGCCTGACGTCGGCACTTCCCGACGAATTTACATCGTCCAAAAGGGGATAACAAACGAGTGTGGCGTCTCTCTCAGGGCTGAAGTTCGGATAGAATGGCTTGCACTTGACTGAGAATTTGACGGAGTTCCCCGAAGCGCTCCGATAAACCCGTCAAACGGTTTTCCTTAGCCCGATCGTTCATCTCGGTGGAGATCGCCATCATTCCCGGAATGCCCACATTACCACTGGCGCCTTTGAGTTGATGGGCGATACGGCAGAACGTTTGGGCGTCGTTCTCGGCTAAAGAGCACTCCATCTGTTCGAGATATTCCCAAGCCGATTCGATAAATGCTTCGAGTAGCTCCACTTCAAATTCTCGATCGTCTCCAGACACCAGATGCAGTCGCTCCCAGTCCACGACACCCATAATCGATGGTGCTTCCTCCGATGGTGCTTTCCCAATATCTACATCTTCGATCGAGGACTTCTCGGAAATCTCCTCTGGCCGGTCCTCAGATGCTTCGGTGCTTGGGGTCGAATCTTCAACCACGGCAGATTCCTCGCGGCGACTCGCTTGAAGCCATTGCTCTAAAACCGCTCCCAACCGCTCGACGGAGACGGGTTTTGCCAAATAATCATCCATCCCGGCCTCCAGACATTTTTCCCGATCGCCAGCCATCGCATAAGCCGTCAGTCCGATGACCACGGTATGCTCCCCAAGGCTTTTCTCTCGCTCTCGCAGGGCGAGTGTGGCTTGATAGCCGTCGAGGACGGGCATCTGACAATCCATCAGCACGATATCCACGTCCGACTCGACGAGGCGATCGAGGGCTTCTTGACCGTTCTGGACGCAATCGCTTTCGTATCCGAGCAGTTTGAGCTGGTTGAGGACGACTTTTTGATTGATGCGGGTGTCTTCAACCACGAGGACGGTTCCTTTTGCTGGGGATGTGTTCTCTGTGTTCTCAATTAGCCCCACAGGGGAGGGGGTCATTTCCGCAGGGGGCGCTCGATCGATGGCGTCAACGGTTTGCCGATCGAGGGCTTTGAGCAAAGCAGCCAAGAGGCGGGATTCTTCGATGGGTTTGATCAGGTAATCCACAAACTCGCGACCCAGAAGCGATCGGGCGCGATGACTTTCTTTGAGATCGGTGACGAGCAGGAGTTGGAGACCGGTAACGGTCGGTTCGAGGCGAATGAGCTGCCCCAAGGCTTCCCCATCCATTTTCGGCATCCCCAAATCCACCAGAGCCATATCAAAGGCATCTTCGGTGCGAGCGGCCTCTCGCAACATCTCAATCGCTTCGATCCCATCGGTGGCTTCCTCCACCACCATCCCCCAAGCTGTGGCGCGATAGCGAACGATTTGACGGGTGGTGGCATTATCGTCTACCACCAATAGGCGACGCCCTTGGAGCTTGCTCGATCGAACCGGAACCGCATTCGTATATCGAATGGCTTCGATCGGCTCTGACGGTCGCGGTCGAGCGGTTTGAAAACGAGCGGTAAATGCAAAGGTCGAACCCTCGCCTGGGGCGCTTTTGACAGCAATCTCTCCTCCCATCAGTTGAACTAACTGCTGACAGATCGCCAAGCCCAAACCCGTTCCCCCATATTGGCGGGTACTCGAAGAATCTCCTTGAGTAAAGGCTTGAAACAACTCTTGCTGCTTCTCTTGGGAAATGCCGATGCCCGTATCTCGAATGGCAAAGTTCAGGGAAATTTCTGCCGCTTCCTGGTGCCAGTCTGCATCAGTATCGACGACCTCCAATGGTGGAACCAAGGCGACCTCGACCACCACTTCGCCGGATTGGGTGAACTTGAGGGCATTCCCCACCAAATGAATCAGGACTTGACGCAGGCGACTCGGATCGCCAACCAGGGAGTGGGGCACGTCATCGGCCACTTGCAAGACCAACTCCAATCCTCGACTGTGAGCGGGCAGGGCAAAAATATCGGCAATATCTTCCAAACAGCGATCGAGAACGAATTCGATCGCGTCGAGTTGCATTTGACCCGCTTCGAGTTTGGAGAAGGTCAAAATATCGTCGAGGACTCGCAGTAAATGTTCGCCGCTGGTTTTGAGGGCTCGAGTAAATTCAAGCTGTCCGGGGTCGAGATCGGTGGCCAGGAGTAACTCCGTCATCCCCAACACGCCGTTCATGGGGGTGCGAATTTCGTGGCTCATGTTCGCTAAAAACTCGGACTTGACGCGAGCGGTTTCGATGGCGGCTTCCCGCGCCTCCACCAATTCGTTAATGGGATCGATGGCAATGGCAACCCCACCAATTTCGCCCCCGTTCGCATACCAGGGATGGAGGGCCCAGCGCAGGTAAATTTTCCGACCGTCGCTGCGTTCCCAGCAATCTTCCGGGCAAGAGAGGGCTTCTCCCATCAGGGCCTGTTGGTGGGCAACTTTCCAAGTATCGGGTAAATCCGGCACGTCCTCGTAATAGCGATCGCCGATCGAGACGCGATCGCCGAGTTCGTGTTCGAGAAGCCACCGCTCGCTGTAGGCGAGATACCGCATCTGAGTATCGAACATGGCAATCGCCACCGGTGCGTGGGTGATAATTTGCTGCAATTGGCGACGTTCGGTTTCCATTTGCGCTTCGTAGCGTTTGCGCTCGGTAATATCCCGGACGATGGCGAGTACTTCATCTTCTCCGCTGATGGTCAGTCGCGCTTCGAAATCGTGCAGTGCCGGCTTCGATTCTTCCCCAGAACCGGGAACTTCGAGCTGGTACTCGAAAATTTGCACTCTTCGGGTTTCCCGCGCCCGTTTGGCATAGTACATGATCCGATCGGCAATGGGAACGGGTAACACTTCCTTTAAATGTTTGCCCAGAAGACCGCTGGTGGAAAGGAGCAATTGCCCTCGCTGTTCGGGAGACATTTGCACGTCCAAATACATTCCATCTCGACGCACGCGAAACATCAGATCGGGAATGGCTTCGAGGAGTGCCTGGTTTTTCTCTTCGCTTTTCTGGAGTTCTTCGGCCCGATGCTCGAGATAAGTCACCATGTTGCGAACTTGGGCCGTCATGCTGTTGAAGGCACCGGCCAACTGGGCGAATTCGTCTTCTCCTTCCACCGTTAGGGTTCGATCGAGGTCTCCGGCGGCAATCTCCCCCGTCAAGGTCACCATGCGCTTGAGAGTTCGAGTGATGGAACGGCTGACGAATAAAGCCAGCAAAACCCCTCCACCCGCCGAACACAAAGCCACCCACAAACCTCGCTGGCGGACGATCGCCATTTTTTGCTCTAGCGGGTCGGTCGATAAACCGATGCTGATGGCACCGATGGTTTGAGTTCCCACTCGCATGGCTTTGCCTGCCACTAATCGATCGTCGTACCACAGAAAAACCGTCTCGGTGTTTTCGAGCAAAGCTTCTCCCAAAGGATCGGAAACCAAACTGTAGGTGGGAACGACGCGATCGGTATCGACGATCGCCTGTCCTTGGGCATCGTAAATCGTTCCGGACACGACAACATCTTGGTCCCCGAGTTGGGCGAACAGGTGAGATAACACCTTGATCTCTAACAGATAGAGGGCATCGGCTGAGGTGGCCGAGACTAAATCTAGTATCGATTCGGCTCGATCTTGCAGTTCGCGGCGAAAATTTTGCCGTTCGCGACGTAAAGACAGCCAAGTCACGCCACCCACGGCAACCACCACCGAAAGGGTTATCGTCACGGTCAGTTTGGCGGCGATCGACCATCGCTTCCAACTCAGATGTCGCATCCTATTCATGGGTTCTGAACGATTTTAGATAACTCGCGCACCTGTTCGAGGGGATCGCTTTGACCGGGAACCCGATCGAACTGAGAGGTTTCGCCAAACTGCCTCAAAATAGACCGACCCGTTGGAGTTTCTTCCATGCTAACGAGAACGTCAGAAATTGCGGCTTGAAGTTGTTCGGCCATATTGGGTTCAAATAATACGACGTGCCGGGGGACGGTTTCGGTTTCGGCGATCGCTGTGAGTTGAGTCCGAGTGGCCTCGGGAATGTCTTCAAAATTGGGCGCATCGATGGCACCGGCAGCCACTTTCCCACTAATCGTCCATTGGATGGTATTTTCATCTTCTCGGGTGAAAATATATCCGATGCGATCGGGGGGAACGGTGGCTTCGGCGTTGTCAATTTCGATGGCTTTAAATCCAGATTTCAAGATATGTCCCAGGGGGAGAAGATACCCGGAGGTGGAAAATTCTTCATCAAATCCGATGGCGCGACCTTGTAAATCACTCAAGGAGGTGAATCCGCTGTCGGCACGGGCAAAAATTACGGTATTGTATTGGGCGATCCCATCTTTCCAACGTCGGAGAGTGGGTTGCGCTCCCGATCGCTCGCTGACGATCGACGCGGGATAGGGGCTATCGATGTAAATATCCACTGCCCCGGTTTCTAGCCACTCGGCCATCGTTTCCATATCCGGCGCAATTTTCACTTCTCCCCCATTAATGCCAAATGCTTCTAACTCGCCGGCGACGTAATCGGCAAAGGGTTGAGTTTCGGCAATCGCCTCTACGGGTTCGTCGGAGATATCGCCGATAACGATCGCATTGGTGACTGATGGTTCTGGAGGGGGAGTGGAGGTTGGTTCTTCGGCGCAGGCGGTGCCCAAAGCCAATAGTGCAGCCACCAAGACAGTTCGGGGGAACATTTGACGTAGCATGGTACTCTCAGGAGACGATTTCCAAGTTCGCCAAGGGCGATCGGTCAGTACGCAGGGAAAGTTGGGAGCGATCGAGGGTTTGTTTGGACCCTCCCTTTCGATCCCAAGTTCGATCCGATCGTAGTCTAACTCAGTCCAAAAATGACGTATCCCTTCGAAAGTCAAATGTCCCGTGCTTGAGATATCCGGTGGCCGCTCCACTTCAAGTTTTCGCCAAGGTCTTAACGGCTTGAGGGAAAACATCGGGCAATTTTCAGCCATCAGCGAGGGACCCCCTCGATCGAGTCCCAGATCTATAGCAACCGCGCCTTCCAATTAGGACATCGTGAGGGTGAGCTGGGGAAGCTGGGGAAGCGGGGGGAGCTGGGGGAGAAAGACCCCGAAGAAAATGCAGGAGTGTCCTAACTGGAGTGGCGACGGCTATAGCCGTCGCCCGACCCATTCGTGGGACTTTGACAAAAATCGGCAGGATTGGGGTCAAGTTTCTGGGTCGAGGAAAAGCGACCCAATCAATCGCTCAAATAGGTATAGCTGCGGAGGCTGCGTTCGTAGTTCCCGAGTAACAGTTGGGAATCGGCAAAGTCAATTTGCCCCGCACTCAAAGCCCGTTCGCTTTGTTTGCGCAAACTTTCGAGTAAGTCTTCCCAGTTGTACTGCACGTAACCGAGAACTTCGGTCATCGTATCCCCTTTGACAACGTGTTCGATTTCGTATCCCGTCGGCGTGAGTTTGATATGCACGGCGTTGGTATCGCCGAAGAGGTTGTGCAAACTGCCCAAAATTTCTTGATAGGCCCCGACGAGGAACATTCCTAAATAGTAGGGTTGGCAACCGCCAGCATTGGACTGTTCGTCGGGACGCAAGGGATGAAGTTCGATCGCAGATTTGACCTCCAAGCGATCGATAAATCGATCGATCCGGCCGTCGCTATCGCAGGTTAAATCTGCAAAGGTTCCCCGTTGGGTGGGTTCTTCGTTGAGTCGGTGCAGGGGGGCGATGGGAAAAAGCTGCTCGATCGCCCAACTATCGGGAACGGATTGAAAAATCGACAGATTGATATAGTAAATTGAGGCTAAGGTATTCTCCAATTCCGTAAACTCGGGGGGTACGTCCTCTTGCTGGCGGGCGATGGCGAGAACTTTCCGACAGCAGGCCCAATACAACTGTTCGGCTTTGGCGCGTTCCCGAATGCTGACGTAGCCGAAGTTGAACAAGCTGATTGCCTCTTCTTTAAATTGAATCGCGTCGTGATAGGCTTCTTGATAGTTTTCCGGACTCATAGAGCGATAGGTTTCGTAGAAGTCCTTCAAAACCCGGTGTTCTTTGCCCGTACTGGGTTCGGGAGCTGTCGTTGGGGTTTCGCTGGTCCCGAGAACGTCGCATATGAGTACCGATTGATGGGCGGAAATTGCCCGACCGCTTTCGGAAATTAAGATGGGAACCGGTTGGTCTTTCTCCTCGCAGGCTTCTTTGACTTCCGCCACAATGTCGTTGGCGTAGTTTTGCATATTGTAGTTTTTCGAGGCGTGGAAGTTGGTTTTGGAACCGTCGTAATCCACGGCCAATCCGCCACCCACATCGAGATACTGCATATTTGCCCCCAACTTTGCCAACTCCACGTAGGTTTGCGCGGCTTCGCGGATGGCATCTTTGATGGTGCTAATGGAGGAGATTTGGGAACCGATGTGGAAGTGCAGGAGTTGCAAGGAATCGAGCATCCCGGCGGCTTCGAGGCGATCGACGGCTTCGACGATTTCCGGCACGCTCAAGCCGAATTTTGCCCCTTCGCCGCTCGAATGTCCCCAGCGGCCGCATCCCTGGCAGCTCAGTTTCGCCCGCACCCCCAAGACCGGAGAAATGCCGAGTTTTTGACTAGCGGCGATCGCCACATCCACTTCTTCAGGCTGTTCGATGACGATAATCGTCGTGTGTCCCAACCGAGAGGCCAGCATCGCCATTTCGATATACTCGCGGTCTTTGTAACCGTTGCAAATCAGCAGCGCACCGGGGGTGGTGAGGCAGGCGAGGGCGATGGTTAATTCCGGCTTAGAACCCGCTTCTAGACCGAACTTATACGGTTGACCGAATTTAACCAAATCTTCGATTAAGTGGCGCTGCTGGTTGCATTTGACTGGGAAAACGCCGCGATAGCTGCCCTCGTAGTTATAGCGGGCGATCGCCTTGGCAAAGGAGGAGTTCAACCGTTCGATGCGATCGGCTAAAATATCGGGGAACCGAAGCAGCAGGGGCAGTTCCAGGTTGCGTTTTTTCAGGGCTTTGACGAGTTCGTACAAGTCCAACGACCCGCCGCGATCGCCCTGGGGAGAGACGGTGATGTTACCGGCGGCGTTAATGGAAAAATAAGGTTCCCCCCAACCGCGAATCCGATACAGTTCTTCGCTATCTTCGATCGTCCAGTTTCTCGTTGTTTCCGGCGTCGTTTCTGGGGAACGACCGTTTTCGGCGAAAGTTGGGGTTTCGATTTGGGCTGCTGTCGGTTCTAAGGTCATGTCCTCGAATACTCCTCACGCTCGCGCCTCGGCTGGACGCGCATTCGTTAGACAGTGTATCTTATCTGACTCGATCGTAAAGTTGAGCGATCCGGCGGCCACGCCTAAAAACGTCGAGGGGTGTAGGGTGTAGGGTGTAGGGGAAGGGGGAATAGTTTCAGGTGTAGGACATGGAGTGTCGGTTTACGATCTCAAACACTCTACCCGGCACGAAAATTAGTCAACGGCCGTTGACCCCTACACATGGAGCTTAACAAACCGGCAATTTCCAAAACCAGTCACCAATGGGTGTGGAGTGTGACTTAATGAACAGCGAAAAAGACAAGATGTTGGCAGGTGAGTTGTACGACCCCCTCGACCCCCAACTGAGTGCCGAACGCCGATGTGCGCGGCTGTTATTGCAACAAATCAATCAAACCCGCGATGACGAAACCGACAAGCGAAATCGCCTCCTGAAAGAATTAATTCCCGCCATGGGACGAGAAGTGTGGATCGAACCCCCGTTTTATTGCGACTACGGCTACAACATCGTTCTCGGGGATAAGGTTTTCTGCAATTTCAACTGCGTGATTCTCGATGTGGCACCGGTTACCATCGGATCGGGGGTGTTACTCGGTCCGGCCGTCCAGATTTATGCCGCCACCCATCCCTTGCAAGCCTCCGTGCGCCGTTTGGGTTTGGAACTTGGAAATGCGATCGACATTGGCGATGAGGTTTGGATCGGTGGCGGTGCGATCGTTTGTCCGGGAGTGCGAATTGGCGCGCGATCGGTCATTGGTGCCGGTAGCGTGGTGACGAAAGATATTCCCGAAGGAGTCGTTGCCGTGGGGAATCCCTGTCGCGTTCTGCGTGAAGTGGAGAAATCTAGTTGAAATCTCAAAGTATAGCGCTACGCGAAGCGGGAACAGGGAACGGGGAACGGGGAACAGTAGACTCTCAGATAGTTTCAGGATTTATAAATGTCCTAACTAATTTGCGTAGTGCAATATATCAGCGAGTGTCGAGCGTCAAAATGATGATTGCGTTGGCACCGGTCTCTTGATTGCTAGAGGGTGGACGACTCGAGTTTTGACTCATCATCGATCGCACCGAATCTCTTCGGGTTGAAACTGTCCTTCCTCATCGAGTTGCCAGCTTCGTAAGTCGCCGGCACTCCCACCGGTCGCGGAAACGATAATGTAAGAATACTCCGGCCACGCCAACTGACGATCGCACTCTGAAGGAATCGCGGGGTGGTTGGGATGGGAGTGATAAATGCCGATCAGCGTTAGATCGCGATCGCGACAGTAACGTTGAGCCGCGAGCATGTCTTCTGGGGCGATGGTATACCGACGTTCTTGGGTAACCGGATTCTCTGCAGTTCGATCGAACTCCCGCGTTTGGGGGGCATCCACTTCCCAAGCATTCTGCGTTTCCCACACCTCGACGCACTCTTTTTGCGTTTCCCCCAAACAACCCAAGAGCAAACCACAGCACTCGTTGGGATAAACCCGTTCTGCATGGGTGCGAATGGCTTGGAGATGGTGCGCTTGGAGGTCGATCGTCATCGGAATTGGGGGATGGGGTGTAGGGTGTGGGAGAAGAGCGTCGAAACTGACACTGTCAATTGTCTATTGTCCGTTACACTCTCCCCCTGCCCCCGAAGCCCCATTGTCAATGGTCAATTTTCCATTGTCAATTCTCCATTAACCCCAAGTAACCAATAAGTCGTCATTACTCCTTTACCTTTGACTTCGATGTCGCCGCGTTTTTCCACGGTATATCGATCGCCTAGACGATCGTAAGTTGCCTGAGTGACTTGAATCCGTCCCGGTTTTCCCTGAGATTGCATCCGCGAGGCGAGATTGACATCGTGTCCCCAAACATCGTAAGCGAATTTCTGAGTGCCGATGACCGCACCGACGATGGGGCCGCCGCTATTGATGCCGATGCGCAGTTGGAGGGGTTCTCCACTCGGCCAAACAAAGTGTTGAATTTCTCGGTGCATATCCAGTGCCATATTGGCGATCGCTTCGGCATGATCTTGACGGGGGACGGGAACCCCACTGGCCACAAAATAAGCATCGCCGATCGTCCGAATTTTCTCGACCCCGTGTTCCTGAGTGAGGCGATCGAAGGTGGAAAATACACCGTTTAACAAACTGACAACCCGATCGGGCGGCATCATTTTCGAGGCGGGAGTAAACCCCACAATATCGGCAAAGAGAAAGGAAGCTTCTTCAAACTCCATGGGAGTCGCCCTTTGTGTTTGCTTCAACTCTTCGACAATCGTCGGGGGTAAAATATTTAACAGTAAATTTTCTGATTTTTCTTGCTCGTTTTTTAAGGCTTTTTGCAAGGCTTTTATTTGTAATTGATTAGCAACTCGAGCTAAAACTTCCTCTCCCTGAAAGGGTTTAGTAATATAATCAATCCCCCCCACATTGAATGCTTTAACTTTATCCCAAACTTCATCGAGTGCACTAATAAAAATAACGGGAATTTCTTGAGTTGTAGAATTAGATTTGAGCTGCTGGCAAACTTCGTAGCCGTCCATATGCGGCATATTGATATCTAGTAATATCAGATCCGGTAACTCAGCGCGAACGGCATTGAGAGCCATGGCTCCCGTGCGGGCTTTACCAACTTCGTAACCGCGATCGGTCAAAATAGTGGAGAGCAAGCGCAAATTATCGGGAAGATCGTCCACGATGAGAATATTCCCCGGTAATGCGTGGGCTTGAATGGCTGGCATGAAAAATTAATGAGAATGAGGTGGCGTACAGAAGATCGACCTCAAGACCTATCCGATTGCCTCCGTTTTATGGGGCAATTTGTCTTTCGCACCCGCACCCATAAATCGTATCTCAATTGAACGATCGCTGAAAAATGACCAATACCCTTCAGAGGTAAGTCATCAGCAGTAATCAGCGATCGCGAATCAGTCATTAGTAATCAGCGATCGCCGATCGCTAATCAGTTCGAGAGCATATCGCTCGAAAAATTTTTCAACTCTCTTTCTTGGAAAAAAGTCAAAATAAACTTTCATCGCAAGAACGATCTTAGCTTAACTAGAGGTCACACTGATGACTGATGACTTATTACTTATTACTTATTCCCGATCGCTGATGAAGATCGTATCTTTCGCACCCCGAGTCGAGTCTCGGGTTGTATCAACTCGATAATGCGATCGAACAAAAAGTTATTCGCCCAATCCACCAAACCATCGGCTAATTTGGCATCGGAGTCGGGAATGGCCTCCGCAAGTTGGACGATGAGATCGTCTCGACATTTGAGCGCTGCGCGATGCAGTTTTTCTACCCAATCCAGCGGCATTTTAGCCATCGAGGTCTGTAGGGCGCGATCGCTCTCGATTACAGGGGAATTGACCCGGCTGGGGCATCCCTTCTCAGTTTCCTCTTCGTAGAGATAACGCACCCCCAAATGTCGGGCGATGGTTTCTAAAAGCACCCCTTCCCGAAACGGCTTGTTGAGACAATCATCGCACCCTGCCGCGAGGATGGCTTGTCGCTCGTCATCGAAGCTACTGGCAGTCAGAGCAACGATCGCCGTCGCCGGTTCTTGAGACCGATCTTTAATCCGTTGGGTGGCCTCGTATCCATCCATCACCGGCATCTGCATATCCATGATGATGAGATCGGGTTTGTAACTCGAATGGAGTTCCACCGCTTCTCGACCGTTTCGGGCTTCGCGCACCAAAAACCCCAAACTCGTGAGTAATTCCACCAACACCAAACGAGCTTCCGGGCAATCGTCTACCACCAAAATCCGGTATTGGGGCAGATCCGGTGCTAAGGCGAGCGCTCTTCGCATTTGGGGGGGAGTGGAAACGGCCGATGGCGGAACCGACTCGATGGCAATATCAAAGGTAAATTTCGTCCCTTCTCCCACGGTGCTGGTGGCGCGAATTTCTCCCCCCATCAACCCGACAAAATTTTGCGCGATCGCCAAACCCAGACCCGTCCCAGTCCCGGAATTGCGACCGGTTTCCGTTTGTCCGAAGGGGGTAAACAAGCGACCGATTTCTTCGGGGGCAATCCCGGCTCCAGTGTCTTCCACCTCAAAATGAAGCCGACTTGTGGGGGTTTGGGGTAGCAGATCGTCCACCCTCCGGACTCGCAGGGTGACGCAACCGGTTTCGGTAAACTTAATCGCATTACCGAGAAGATTGATTAAAACCTGGCGCAATTTCCCCGCATCGATGCGTGCGTGTTGAGGAAGCTTCTCCCCGCACTCAAAAATGAGTTGTAAGCCTTTGGTGACGGCTTTGAGTTGGAGCATTTCGTGGAGATTGTCGAGCAAGCGGTACAAATCGTAATTCGTCAGGTTCAACGTGGTTCGCCCG
The DNA here is from genome assembly GCF_057467645.1 of Zarconia sp. NCBI lineage: Bacteria > Bacillati > Cyanobacteriota > Cyanophyceae > Oscillatoriales > Zarconia > Zarconia sp. The sequence continues at coordinate 91,536 of NZ_JBRJXU010000080.1, read as the reverse complement.
GATTCGATTTTCGACATATCCAGAACATCGCCGATTAAGTCGAGCAGATGTTCCCCCGCCCGAGAAATAATCCCCAGATGTTGTTGGTGCTTCCCAGGGAGTGCGGTATCGCGACTCATGATTTGGGTAAAACCGAGGATGGAATTGAGCGGCGTGCGCAATTCGTGACTCATGCTCGCCAGGAAATCGCTTTTGGCCAAATTTGCCGCATCAGCCGCATCTTTAGCTAACTCAAACAGTCGAGATTGTGCCCGCAGGAGGACGTACATATCCAGCAATCGCCACTCTCGATCGACCCCGGCCACCACAATTGGTTCGTAAGCCAAAAACGTCGGCCGACTCAGGGCAATTTCCACTGCTTGTTCGATGGAGCTTTGATGGCTTAATAACAAGCAGCGAGTGGGATAAACATCCAATTCCAAACGATCGTTTAACTCTTGAATCGTGGCATCAAGTAATACTCGAATCGGACGTTTTAGGTATAACTCGATACCATAACGACGACCGATCCATTCAAAAAATCGTCCTCTGGGTAAAATTCCGATGATGCGATCGCGTGCCGTTACCATTACGCCGGGTAAATCGGGATTTTGGTGAAAGGCGGTTTCGATTTCCTCTCCAAAGGTGTTTTCGTCGACTTTAAAGTCGGAGGCGGGCAAATCTGCCAGGGTAGAGTGCAGAGTCAAATGAGAAAGTTGGTTCACGATCGGGTTGGACTTATCGAGTTACAGGTTTTTATAGGCTAAGTCGTAGATGCGCCACGCTGACTCGAAGGTCGGTCTCCTCAGAGATTGCCAATCCTTCAGTATTTGTACTGATGTTATCGATCGATATTAGCCTATTATTATAACGGAGACGATCGACGTTACAAATGATACGTTGACTTTTTCCTAAAGCTTCTATTATATTTAATTATTAACTAATGTCAACTTAACAGGATCTTAACTCCGAGATCCAAGCAAGCAAATTTTTAAATATCCACAAAGTTGACACAATTCTTAAATGGTAGAAGTTGCGAATCGCCGATCGAATGAGTCGGCTATTTATACTTTCTGGCTGTAGACAGACCGATCGAATTTCGAGCCGAGAGACTGTATTCCAAAGTGGGTTCGTTCGCGGGAAAAACTGTAATCCCTCTGAATACAAATTTTGAATATCAATTCAGCTCGATCGAGCGAGAAATCAAAAGAATGGGGATTGAGGTTTTTTAAAAATCCAGTAAAAACGTGAAATAACCAGTTCCTATGAGAAAAAACATTTCTGGCTCGATATTACCAGAACCTCAACTCGAGATAGACTTGCCAATCGGCAGGTCCGTCTCGAATCCGAATCACTTGGGTTGAAGTCCGAAGCAAACATCAAGAAGAGATCATTTGTTCGATCGAAAGGTTTTTTATGCAAGGTCTATCTACTATTTGCCAACAATGCCTGGAAAAACTCCGCTGGGCAATGAATCGTATGGAGATTTCCATTGAGACTCCTCAACTGCATCAACTGACAATGCTCATCGTCCAACCGATGACGGGACAGTGGCGATTTTTTCACACGCCGCAACATATTTTTGAAGTAGGTGGCGAGGACGATCCGATCGAAATCCTCGCCGCATTATTTCACGATATCGTCTACGTTCAAGTCGATTTGTGCATTCCCTTCAATCTCAGCGCCTATCTCACCCCATTCGTCCGCGAAGTCGGGGAAAAGCTAGCCATTCGCGAAGCCGCCGAACTCCCAGACGATCGCCTCTTTGAAGTCCTCCTGGGGATATTTGATTTTAAACCCGGTCAAATTTTAGAGACATTTAGCGGTCAAAATGAGTTTTTGAGTGCGATCGTCGCCACTAAAGCCCTAGAAGCGTTTTTAAGTTTCGAACAACTGGTTCGCATCGCCGCCTGTATCGAACTAACGATTCCCTTTCGCGGATTATCTGCGAAGAATCAAACCCCTGCCGAGCGCCTGCACCAGCGCTTAATTGCCCTCAACAAGCGTTTCGAGTTGGATTTGACGGGGCGAGATCTCGTCGAAGCCACTAAAAAAGCAGTTCGCGTCAGCAATCGCGATGTCCTCGGGTTTGCCGATTCGACCGCTCATTTTTTGGCCAATACCTGGAATTTACTGCCCGAAACCAACCACAATCTGATGGGATCGAGTGCCTATACCGTGCGCGACTATCGAACGGCCTTGCAGAGGATGGAAGCCTTCATCAGTCATCTCAAACCCGAAGGAATTTTCAATCAATTTCAGGGAGAACCCAACTCGCAAAAATATCAGTTTCTTCAAGAGAAAGCACGACAAAATCTCGAAGTAGCCAAACTCTACTTAGTCAGCAAGCTCGTGACGATTGCCACCATCGAATCACTCTCTTATGCCTTGGGCTTGAACGTTCCCCTGGCCACGATTATGGGCATCCATCCGAATCTCGGGACGCGAGGCATTCGCTTGGAAAACTTCATTCCTCAATCGAGGCAAACTTATAACCCAACCACCAAGCTTGAATGGCAGGTACTCAACTTTTTAGAAAAGGGACGCAAAGGACGGGGGAAAAACGAAGATTACGATCTCGATAACTCGCCTTTGGCGACGTTTTTGGTGAGATCCCTCGGGTTTAGTGAAATTCGCTATCAGAGCGAGCGAGCTAAAGGCTTTTTCGATCGCAAACTTTCCGCCAAAGAATTTCTCGGGGAATTCGATCTGGGCACGATCGAAACCATCGTCAAGGCAATCTCATCGATGTTTGACGCCCAAAAAAATGCGATGAATCGCTGCTACTCGACCCTGCAATCTTTTTCCAAAACGCAACTGATTTCTCAAGTCAATATGCGAGGGGATTTCCAAAACTATTCCTCGACTCAGAACGCACAGGTCTGAGAGGTTGGCGATCGACTGAATTTGATAAGATACCTGGGGATTGAAATTTGACGGTCTTAGAGCCAGTTCGGTTCAATACCGACAGTCTGCCGTGAGGGTCGCTGGGAAAGAGCCTTGGAGAACGGGTTAGCGCGTCCAATTCTCACGAATCCTCCCAACTCGATCTCAAACCCCGATCTCCGATTTAGATAACATCGTTAAATCCCCCGAACCAAGACCAAACAAGCATCATAATAAGCCAATATTTCCCCATCCCTTTACCGTTCGCCATCGAGCCACTCACAGCCACTCTACAACCCGAGTATGACCCTGATTTTAACCAACGATGACAGCATCAACGCGCCGGGAATTGCCGCCCTGCGAGAAGCGGTGCGCGCCCTGCCCCAAAAAGCGATCGTCGTCGCCCCGCAAACGCCCCTTTCAGGATGCGGGCATCAGGTGACGACGCACCATCCCATTCCCGTGGAAAAGCGATCGCCCACCGAGTATGCCGTTGGCGGCATGCCAGCCGATTGTACCCGACTGGCACTGTACCATCTTTGCCCGGAGGTGACGTGGGTGCTCTCGGGTATCAACGCCGGGGGAAATATGGGGGTCGATCGTTATATCTCCGGAACGATCGCCGCCGTTCGAGAAGCTTCCTTTCACGGTATTCCCGGCATCGCAATTTCCCACTACCGCAACCGCTCGAAACCCATCGACTGGCAGTTAGCGGCGCGGTGGACGGCGGATCTTCTCCCCAAATTGATGCAGAATCCACCCGAACCTTACAGCTTTTGGAACGTAAATTTACCCCACCTGGATGGGGAGCAACCGGAACCGGAGGTGGTTTTTTGCGCTCCGAGTAACGAACCCTTGCCGCTCAACTATCGCATGGAGGGGGAGAGCTTTCACTACGTTGGGGATTACCAACAGCGCGAACGCACTCCTGAAACTGATGTTGATGTTTGTTTTTCGGGCAATATCGCCGTCACGAAAATTCGGTTGTGTTGAGTCTAGCAATCGTGGGGTGTCTCACTTCCAGGTTTCGTAGTGCAGACGATCGAGCGAGCAACGGGATACCATACCCATCCGGCAAGGGGTTCGTTCCTAGAAACGACCCGAGCGCCCTTCGAAATCGCTCAAAGGGCGGGGATTGATGTCTCTAGCGGTTTCCATGGGTGCGAGCTCGACCCGATTTAATGTTATCGAGTATGTCGCTCCAGCGCACTCCCTCTAAATCCGGTAAGATGACGTGAGCGGCCCCCACTCGCTGGTAGGGCCCGAGTCCGACGACCCACATTCGGGCATCCAGGGCAGCCTTCACCCCCGCTCGAGCATCTTCGATGGCGATGCATTGGTTTGGAGGTAAGGCAATTTGTTGGGCGGCATAGAGAAAGACATCGGGAGCGGGTTTAGGATTGGGAACGTTGTAGACGTTGGTAATGGCATCGATCCAGTCCGTTATACCAAGTTGCCGGGTGACGAGTTCGACATTGCGACTGGCAGAGGCAATCGCGATCCGTATGTCGTTCGATCGCAGTTCTTGCAACAAATCCAAGACTCCGGGAAGGAGATGGTCTTGGGTCATGGTTTGGATAAATTCGAGAAAGTAGCGATTTTTGCGATCGAGCATTTCTTCAACGATCGCCTCATCCAAAGTGCGATCGCCCAGAATCGCCATCAGCGAGTCTCGACGAGACAGACCCCGTAAAGCTTCGTTAGCTTGGCGATCGAAAGGAATGCCTTCCTCGTCGGCGAGTCGCTGCCAGGTTTGGTAGTGAAATTCGATCGTATCGGTTAACACCCCGTCCATATCAAAGACAACCCCCCGAATGACGATCGGTTCGGAATTGGGGATGGGAAATGGGGATGCGGGCATAGCAGTGGTGCGATCGACTTCAGCTCGAATGGAACTCAATTAACCTACCAAAAAAATGCGGAAGTTTGATGTTTAGGTGTGGAGAGTGGTGGTAGATGCGGTGACGTACCCTCGCCGATCGCGATCGAAGTGAGGTCATTCCTTTGTGCTGGCTTCTTCCTTCCGATTTTTCCGGTCTTTTCGGGCTAACTTTTGATGAGGAATGGGTAAATAAACCGTAAACGTTGTTTTTCCGGGAATGCTAGCAAATTCAATTTGACCTTGATGGCGATCGAGAATTTTCCGCACGATATCGAGGCCCAAACCACTGCCTTCTCCTGGGGGTTGGGTGGTAAAAAACGGATCGAATATTTTCGATTGTATTTCTAGTGGAATTCCCCGACCGCTATCGGTCAGATCGACCTGGATGCTGTTTTCTTGACAAGCCACATCCAGGCTCAGGGTTCCTCGATTATCCATCGCTTGCAAGGCATTGTGAACCAGATTCATCCAAATTTGATTGAGTTCGTCGGGATACCCGAAAATTAAAGGAATATGTGATGGGTAGTTGCGAACGACTTCAACACCATTTTGGAGTTTATTTTGATACAAATTCAGAACGGTTTCGATGCCGTCGGTAATGCGGACTTTAATTTTTTCGCCGCTAGATTCGTAACGGGTATAACTTTTGAGAGCAAACACGACTTTAGCTGCCCGATCGGTCGCATTCATGATGGTGCTCGTACTTTTTTTTAAAACGACAAACTTATAAGCAGTATTTAATATATTGTGACTTCTCGAGTCTTCGATTAGCGGTAAAAACACGTTTACTTTTTCTTCTTCATAAATGCCTAAATCTACGAGAATATCTGCGATGGTTTCAGCAGAGTTCAGATTATAGTCTCTAATTTTTTTTGTTAAAGCACGTTTAATTTTGCGTCGTTCTCGACTCGATACATTATCGATATCAGCATTAGAATAGTGCAATAATTTGATAAAAATAGATTGATACTCTAACGGAAGACCGTTAAAAAAATGAGGTAACTTTTCTAGACTTTGGTTCAGGAAAATGTTAATATTATCTACAGAAGCACGAATCGCGCCTAAAGGTGTATTCACCTCATGAGCAACCCCAGAAATTAGCTGTCCGAGAGCTGCCATTTTTTCCGATTGAATGAGTTCGTCTTGTGTTTCTTGAAGACTCTCGAGAGTATTTTGGAGTTCTTGGGTGCGCTGGGCAACTTTCGTTTCTAAGTTTTGAGAATATTCCTCTAACTGTAAGTTGGCGTCTGCGAGTTGTTCGTTGGTTTCTTCTAACCGATCGTTGGCAATCTCCAGCTTCTGGTTGGTTTTCTCTAACTGCTGATTTGCCTGTTTGAGTTTCCATCGATCGTGATAGTTGGCGGTCAAAATCGCCGAGGTGCTCAAAGCCAGTAGAGGTGAAAAGACGGGAATCATCCAACCCATGAGAAAAGCCAAATAGCTACCAGTTCCCAGACTGCAGCCAGAGATGAAAATGAGGACGATCGTACCCGCCAAATAAGGATTTCGCCAGCGCATTTGCAGCAAGCGCCAACTCCCCGCCGCGCCGACGAAAGACCAAACGCCGATCCAAAACCAGTTAACCGGTGCCCCCCAGACTTTGAGCATCGGGCGACCGTCGATGGCAGCACTCAAAAGCTGGCTGGTTAAATTGGCGTGAATCGCGACACCGGGAACCCGTTCGGGGGTCAGTAGGGTTTGATTGTAGGGTGTGAGGAAAATATCTTTGAGGCTATCGGCCGTTGCACCGACAAAGACAATACGATCGCGCATCAAATCCGAGGGGATGCGGTTGGCGAGAACGTCGGTCATTGAAATGGTATCGAAGCGATCGATACCGCCGCGAAAATTGAGTAAAATCTGGTATCCGCCCTTCTCCTTGCCGACATACCCTCCTTCGTTCCCCTGTAATTGTCTCAGTACCAGTTGTCCCACCCGATACTCGTTAGGACGGGGATTGGTGAATTCGAGATCCTCTTGGTCCAGAGAATCGAGATAAATCCACGCCAGCCTAGCACCGAGACCCTCTCGGACGTTGCCATCTTCTCCTTCAACCCACACTAATCCCCGACGCACTTTTCCATCGGCATCCTGCACCAGATCCGATGCACCCACCTGTCCTAACTCCGCTAACTTTGGGGCTGGGGGAACCCTTTCTCCACCCACCTTTTCGATGCCGATGAGGGTGGGAGTCGACTCGAAAACCTGCACCAGTTCCTGATGACCGGGTTCGACAATCAAATCTCGGTAAATATCGACACCGATGGCCACCGGTTCTCGAGCTTTAATATTCTTAAGTAATGTGGCCATCACCCGATCGCTCATCGGCCATTGTCCGAGATTGCCAATATCTTCTTCGCTAATGGTGACGATGGTGATTCGGGAGTCGTTGGGTTCTGCCGGACGCAGTTGAAAAAAGCGATCGAGGGTAGCCCATTCCAGTAGTGCAAACGTTCCAGCCTGAGCGCCGAAAGCCACGAGTCCTGCCACCGCTGGGGCAATTGTCAAAACCCCGCGCCAGTGACCGATTCGTTTTTTGAGACTGTTCCAGATCGGGTGGGTCATGGATATCGTATCGTTTGGGATGTCAGACGGTCGAAGATGTACCCCAAGTGCGATCGTTTGAGTGCAATTATGATTTTGGGCGATCGATCGGTTGCAATGTTTGCAGCAGTTAAATATGTTGGGTGAATAAGCAATCCACCCAACATTCTCTAAGATCGATCCAGCGACACCATCAAACTTTTTTAACTATTTTAAACGGGAAAATTTAAATTTCACTTTTTGAGCTAGATTTTCCCAACCCGATGATTTTCATTTTATGCTGACAAATTCCCATCATCTCGAAAGATCCGAGTGCCGTTATGGGTCATTAAAAATGCGCGCCGGAAAAATGAAGCATTCCGAGTCTACATCGCCTTTGCCGATTGCGATCGAGTCAGTGATTTCTGCCGTGTTGCACTAGTGTGCAGTCGAAAGATTTTGATAATTTTTGTGGCAAATTTTGGCATGAATTTGCGCCGCTCGATCTCCTGGGTTTTGTTGCCAGCACTGGATAAAAAGTTGAGCGGCTTCTCGAAGCTTTCCCTTATACCGCAAGCATAAGGCTTTTTCAAATCGGGTTTTAGTTTTTCTCTTGCCTTCAAGAACCTCGGGAGGATCGGCATCGAAAACTTCAAAGACTGTCACCCATTCCGATTTTTCATCCAGACGAATACGATCGATAAAGCGAATATTATAGTCAAAGGGATTTTTCAAGGATAAAAATGTATCGCGAGCAATCAAAAAAGAGACGCAGTACTGTTTCGTTAAACTTTCCAAACGAGAGGATAGATTAACGGTATTGCTAATGACAGTACTATCCATCCGAAATTTTCCACCCACAGTTCCGAGGATTAAAGAACCGGTATTGATCCCAATTCCAATACTCAGCTTAGGACGACGATCCGTCTCTCGACTGAGATTATACTGAGCTAGGGTTTTCAGCATCGAAATTCCCGCTTTGACCGCTTCATCCGCACTACCGCTAAATAGCGCCATAATTGCATCGCCTATATATTTATCGATAAAACCATGATGTTCGAGAATGGCCGGTTCCATGCGAGATAAATATGCATTTATGAACCTAAAGTTATCTTCAGGATTCATTTTTTCAGACAAGGTCGTAAAATCGCGAATGTCCGAAAATAAAACGGACATGTCTTGCTGAACCTGGTCTCCTATATGAACATCAACAATGCTATCTTTATCTAGTTTATTTATGAATTGATGAGGGACAAATCGTTCGTAAGCTTTATTGATTTGTTCCAATTCTCGTTCTTTGTCACTGAGTTGCTGAATCAGAATGGCTTGTTTTTTATTTAACGCTTCTAATTCTGCATTAAGTTGAGTAAGTTCAAGATTTTTTTCTGTTAGTTTTTTATCTTTTGAATACGAACTTATTGCTTCTTTGATTGTGAGCTTTAAGTCATCTCTTTGCCAAGGTTTAGCTATATAACGGTATAGCTTTGCATGATTAATTGCCGTTTTTACTGCTTCTAGATCGGCTTGACCTGTTAGCATAACCTTGATAGTTTTTGGAGATATTTCATGGATTCGAACCAATAATTCATCTCCTTTCATTCCCGGCATAATACAATCAGAAATGACTAATGCAAGTTCGTAGTTATCCTCCATTAACTCTTCTAAAACTTCTAATGCTTCTTCGCTATCTTGTGCAATTTCTATCAGGTATTCATCGCCTAATGTAGATTCTAGCTCGATTTTCAAGCTTTCCACAATTGTCACTTCATCATCCACGCATAAAATGGCAGTTTTGCTCATAGGTTAGAGTAGTATTAGGCGATCTCATCTCGAACTTAAATTCGAGAACCTTAAACAGTTGACAAGGCAGAGCGAATGGTATTGATTAGCTCTTCGTTTTTCCACGGTTTTTGCAGATATCGATATAAATTTGCATGAGCTTTAGCTCGCTCTACAGCATCTTCATCGGCTTGTCCCGTGAGCATTACTTTAATAATTTCCGGTCGAATTGCATGAACCTGAATTAAAAATTCATCGCCTTTCATTCCCGGCATTAACCAATCGGAGACAATAATTAGAATTTGAATTTCATCTTCTCCAAACTCTTCAATAATTTCTAGAGCTTCATCGGCACTTTCGGCAAATTCATATAGATAATCATCTCCAAAAGCATCTTGTAATTCAATTTCTAAACTTTTCAAGATGGTGACTTCATCATCGACACAGAGAATGGCCGCTTCAGACATAACTACACTCCTAATTTAAGCGAGTTCGAGGGGAAGAAAGACCGTAAAGGTGGTTTCTCCCGGTCTAGACTCGACTTTAATTGTACCTTGATGCTTCTCAATTATTTTCCGGACGATATCCAAACCTAAACCGCTACCTTCTCCTGGCGGCTTGGTGGTGAAAAATGGCTGAAATATCTTGGGAAGAATCTCTTCTGAAATGCCTTTACCACTATCGGTAATATCCACTCTAATTTTCTCGTCTTGCTGTCGGACATCGATTTTTAGCAACCCTTTATTATCCATTGCCTGCAACGCATTGTGAATTAAGTTCGTCCAAACTTGATTGAGTTCGTCGGGATAACACAAAATCGGTGGCAGGGTGCGATCGAAATTTTCAATCACATCTACACCGTGTTTGAGTTGATTTTGATAGAGAGTGAGAACGGTCTCGATACTCTCGGGAATTTGCGCTTGGGCTTTGGTTCCAGTTTGGTCGTAACGGGCGTAGGTTTTAAGAGCAAAAACGACTTTTGCCGCTCGTTCCGCTGCCGTGGCAATGGTTCGGGTACTGGTTTGGACGTTGGCAAGTTGGTACGCTGTTTTGAGAATAATTTGACTGTCGGGATCTTGCAACAAATCCAGATAATTCTCAAGATTTTCGTACGCGCCAATTCCCACTAATAAATTGGCAATGGAGGTGGCATTCTCGATGGATTTTTCTTTGAGTTCGCTGGTTAAACTGCGCTTTATTTTACGCTGTTCTCGGGTAGAGAGAGAGGTTTCTTGTCTTCTGGATTTTTCGAGTAGCTTCAAGAAGTCCGACTGCCGTTCGGGGGAGAGCTTTCCGAAAAAATCCGGGAGTTGATGCAAGTTCTCCTGCCAGAAGTTGGCAATGTTGCGCACTGAAGAGTTAATCGCCCCCAAGGGTGTATTCACCTCGTGGGCGACCCCAGCCACCAGTTGACCCAAGGCTGCCATTTTTTCCGATTGAATCAGTTCTTGCTGAGTGGCTTGTAGCTGTTGCAGGGTATTGGCGAGTTCGATATTTTTCTGTTTGAGGGCAACTTCTGCTTGCTTTTGTTGAACGACGGTTCCCGATTGGGCGGCGACGGCCCCAATCAACTCTAGCAACCGCTTATCTTCCGTTCGCGATTCGGGAATTAAGAAGAGGAAGATGGCCAGGACGCGAATCGACTCTCCGTCTTCTTCGGGGGAACTGAGAATGGGAACGGCAAATGCACTTTGCTGTCCCCAAATACGGGCGATGGTCGCTCGGAGAAAGATTTCGCTCGATTTGGCGGGTAAGGTGGGAATCCATTCGGGCTGTTTGGTCTGCCAAACCCGTCCCGGCAGGCACTGCCCCAAGGCAAAGGTCATCTGTTGGGTCTGTTGGCGAAACGCCTCCAAGGCGCGGTGACGATCGCCCTCTATATCGGGTCGACCGTACCAAATGGGCAAACATTCGAGCAGGGTTCGATCGGCATTGGGTACCCAAATTTCCCCGTAAGTCCAGCCGGTGGTTTGGCAAACCTGACGCAGGGCCAGTTCCAAGGCCGTTTCAAAATTGGGGGCGGCACTAATGACCGTACTGATATCGAGGAGCAATCGGGCTTCTTCTTCGGCGCGCCGGCGCTCGATCGCCTCTTGGCGCAGTTCTTGGGTGCGCTCTTCGACCCGAGCTTCTAGGGTATGGGAATAGTCTTCGAGTTGGGCGTTGGCGACGGCGAGTTGTCCGTTGGTGGCCTCGAGTTTTTGATTGGCCCTCCTGAGTTGCCATTGGTCGTGGTAGTTGGCGATCCAAATCGCCGAAGCACCCAGTGCTAATAGCGGAGAAGCCACGGGAATCACCCAACCCCCTAAAAAAGCCACATAACTACCCACCACCAGTAGGCTACCGGCAATGGCAATAACGCAGAGGGTTCCGATGAGGAATAAGTTCTTTTTGAAGAGGCGCGTTTGCAGCGCAGACCAACCCCCAGCCGCCCCGACAAAAGACCAGGTGAGGATCCAAACCCAATTCGCCGATCGCCCCCAAGCCCGCAACATGGGGCGAGTACCCTCGGCCGCGCTCAAAATTTGGCTGGCGAGATTGGCGTGGATGACGATTCCGGGCATTGACTTGGCGTTGCCCCAGAGGACGTTATTGTAGGGGGTTTGAAAAATGTCTTTGAGGCTGGGGGTAATCGCACCGATCAGGACGAGTCGATCGCCCATCAGACCCGGAGGGATGCGATCTTCGAGGACATCTTTTAAGGAAATGGTGTCGAAGCGATCGATTTCCCCCCGATAGTTGAGAAGAATTTGAAAGCCACCCGTATCGGCTTTGGGACCGACATAACCGCGATGGGTTGCGAGGACGGGATGAAATTGAGCCTTGCCCAGTTGAAAGATACTTTTTTGCGCGTCGGCAACTTCGAGTTCGATGCCCTGCTGTTTGAGGTAATCTAAAGCTAGCCGAGTCCCCAATCCCTCTAGATTTTCGTCGCCAATGGCCACGACCCCCCGACGCACTTTACCATCGGCATCGGTGACGTTATCGGAGGCGGCTACTCGATCGTCGGCAGCTAAAGCTGGCGGTGGGGCGACAGCATCTCCGGCAATTTTTTGAATGCCGATCAGGTTCGGCGTAGACTCGAAGACTTCGACGAGTCTTTGGTGACCCGGTTCTAAGGGTAAATCGCGATAGATATCCAAACCGATGGCTGCCGGTTGCTGCGCTCGAATCTTATCGAGTAACTGGGCCATCACGCCGTCGGGCATCGGCCACTGACCGATATAGGTGATATCCGCTTCATCGACGGTGACAATTGCAATTCGATCGTCGCGGGGTTCGGTCGGACGCAAGGCAAAAAGTTGGTCGAGGGTCGCCCATTCGAGTAATTGCAAGACTCCCGTTTCTGTCCCGATGGCCACTGAAGTGGCTACAACAGAGGCGACGATCGCAACGGCGCGCCATTTGCCAATTCGTTGTTTGAGTTTTTGCCACATTGCACTGAGTCTGAGAGATTACTTGTATGAAACTTGAAATCTATATCTCGATCGAAAGACTCTTGGGGAGACGACTGCTAACTTTTTGCTAATGAATTATTCGCTCGATTTTAAAGATTTCCGGAAGCTTTCAGGATTTCAGATCATACTATAATGAAATCATATTGACTTTTATATTTACCCCCTCATAACTCCAAAAATAATCATTGATAAATCTTGTGAATGGAAGAAAAATAACTCCTCGATGGAAATCTCACAACACAAAAATCGAAAATCAAATAATCGTTTAATTTTATTTTTTTTAAAATAAACATATTTTTTTTGAATATACATTTTTTTTAACCGAAAAATAGCACTCGTTAAATTTGAAATAACCGATTTAAAGACGCTCTAAATCGTCCTTCTGTCGGGAAGGCTCTAGGCTCAGAACGCGAAAAACATCCTGTGATGAAAAACCTCGAACTCGAGAATGCTGTCGAACATTTTTCGACAATATCCTCCAATTCGAGGAACGATCTCGTTTTCCTTCGAGAAGCGATAGGATACAACCCGAAGCTCTGGTTGGCTCTTCGGGTTGAACTACAGATGACCGATGGGTTGACTTGCCAAAGCGTTCAATCCCACCTGTTCTAATAAGTCGTGCCATTCGCTGTTATAGGTGGCATTCTCTGGCTGAGTGTTTTTCGCCTGAGCGACAACAGAGAGCGTATCGTACCAAATGCCCGATTGAGCCAGTTCGATGGCTGTTTCAATCGGATTGGCCGTGCGATCGATGACTACAGACGATTCCACTCGCTTCACCCAGCCCACAACGCCATAGTTATCTGGTTGCAAAACGCTACCGGATTGAATGGGGGCGAAAAACCAGAGGTAGGTTTTGCCTAATTCCAGTTCCGGCGCATCTTCTGGAAGGGTAACGCTGACGATTCCCCCGTGGCCGGGGAGTTCGAGCATGGTTTGATAATGGTGGTTTCGCCGTTCGTCCTGCAAGCTGAAAAAGACTTGCTGTCCGACAGATGTCGGTGGCACGTACACTAGAATCGTCGGACGAGCGGCTACAGTCCGTCCGTATTTTGTCGTCGGCAGCAACGGAATCACCCGATCGAGTTCGTCACCGCGCACGCCACCACCGGTAGTATCCTCGGGAGAGGCTTCTCCAGGGGCTTGGAAGCCAACGTCACCACGCACGCCACCGCCAGTAGTATCCTCGGGAGAGGCTTCTCCAGGGGCTTGGAAGCCAACGTCACCACGCACGCCACCACCGGTAGTATCCTCGGGAGAGGCTTCTCCAGGGGCTTGGAAGCCAACGTCACCGCGCACGCCACCACCGGTAGTATCCTCGGGAGAGGCTTCTCCAGGGGCTTGGAAAGCTACGTCACCCCGGACTCCACCCCCGGTAGTATCTGTGGGTGCAGAATCACCCGGAGCTTGGAAAGCTACATCACCGCGCACGCCCCCACCGGTAGTATCTGTGGGTGCAGAATCGCCCGGAGCTTGAAATCGCACGCTGCCGCGCACGCCACCCCCCGTGGTATCTGTGGGTGCCGGATCGTCCGGTGGGTTAAATTGGATGCGGGCGATCGCCGAGTTAGAAAAACCGGCAACGATCGCCATCGCGATCGCCCCGGAGATAATACTGGATTTTCGAGATATTAAGTATTTAAATTGAGTTGCCATACAGACCTCCTTTCCTGACGGTTCGAGTATCACCTGATGCACCGATTCTCTCGAAGCAATGGTTATTCCATCGACTCGTCTGCATTCTCCTCATGGGCATTCTCCGGGCTGATATTCCTCTCTTGCGTACTCTCGACAAACCGGTTTTCCGGAGCTAGAGAATCCGGAAGGGAAAATTCGATCTCGTCAAAAATTTGGGTGGTATCCGGTGCGGCTAAGTCCCGTACCGAGCCATCCTCGTTGTTGCCGAGAACGCCACCGAACGAGCGCTCGTCGGGTGTCCCGTTTTCTAGCAACTCGATTTCGATATCGCTCCGAGTGCCACCGGCAACGGTGTCGTCGGGTGCGCCCACATCCTCTGGGGGCTGAAAATCTGCCTCGTTGGTGAGGTCTCCGACGGTATCGGCGGGAATCTCCTCGGGATCGTTAAATTCGATCCCGGCTCGAACGGGGTTCGAGAGGTTCGAGCCGATCGCCATCACAGTCCCTAGAAAAATGGCGATCGTCCCCCGGAAAACGCTTCGATTAAATTGAGTCAAAAACATATGTCTTGAGTTGGTTAAGATTTGCAGGCATCTCAAGAGCTGCACCCACAACTCAACGCACCCGTTACTCCCTCGATTCGTCCGCACGATCCACGGGCGAATTTTCAGGAGCCAAGGCATTGGGCGTGAAGAATTGAACCTCTTCCCACACTTCGGTGGTTTCGGGTGAGGTCAAGTCCAGCGTTGGTAAGTGTTCGCTGTCGCCCAGAATCCCGGCTTCCACAGTACTCGATAACCGGTCTTCGTCACCCCGAACGCCGCCAGCGACCGTTTCATCGGGTGCTGACTCTCCTGGAGTCTGGAACTCAATATCGCCTCGAACGCCGCCACCCACACTTTCGTCGGGTGCGCCGATGTCTTCTGGCAACTGGAAACTCGCCTCATTCGCGATCCCCCCGAGGGTATCCACTGGAATGGGATCGTCGGGATTGTTAAATTCGATCTGCCCTCGGGCCGCGCTGGAGATCCCCGGCGCGATCGTCGCCACGATTGCCACACTCAGGGCGATCGTCATTCGGGATATCGGATTATTCTTCGGCATTATCGACATCATCGGTCACCTCTTGTTGCTTGCATGTTTCAGGTAAATGCTCCAGGTCACCAACCAGCTCGTCAGATGGTGCTTCTTCTAGTGTATGCGCCTCAGAGTTATCGATATCAGGAGTTCCAGGTGTCAGTGCGCTGGAGATTTCCTCTGGGTTGAGGAAACTCAGTTCCACACTTCCATCTTCTTGGGTGGTTGGGTTGAAGGCAAATTCTTCGGGACTTTCAAATTCCATCCCGCAGGCGACATCTGCCCCAGCCACAGCATTGTTATCGTCCGAGTTCCCTCGGGTTCCCCCCCCAATCGAACTGGTGGGGATAGAACTATCGGGTGCTTCAAATTGAACTTGGGCGCGGGCAAATCCCGCAAATCCAACCGTACCGGCTACCGCCCCGAGCAAAAACATCGATCGCAGCCCCTTGAACGTTGCCTGCTTGAATTGAGTCATCATCACAAAGTCTCCCAGTTAAAATTGTTAGCTTGAAATTAATGTTTCAAGATTTAGACATGTCTAGATATCACAACCAGTTCCCCACCAGCACGAAGGGTGCCCAGAAGTAGGGATGGTTATATCGGGGATCTTTTAAAAGCGTCAGTTGCGCTTGGCGAAGGGCTTCCGCCTTGGTGATGGTCGCATTGGGGGCGGTAAGCCGGTTGTAAAATTGGCTCATCAGTTCGGCCGTCGAACGATCGCTGACGGACCACAGAGTCGCCACGGTACTCCTTGCTCCAGATCTTAATGCAAATCCGGCTAAACCGAGCGCGGCGCGCCGATCGCCCGATGCCGTTTGACAGGCACTCAAAACAAGTAATTCAACTGGGTTGGCACCGCTACTTTTGCCTTGGAGAAGGCGATCGAAATCGTTAACCTTGATTTTGTCATCCCAGGTCAACAAAAATGTTTCTTCGGGGTTGGAGCTAAACTGACCGTGAGTTGCCAGGTGAACCACCCCAAAATCTCGGGCTTCGAGTTTCTCCCCGAACGCTTCGCGAGTAAATTCCCCATCGATTAAGACTTGGGAATCTACCTCGGTCGAAATTTGCTCCACTTCAACTTCAACTCCCGGCAGTGCCGAGAAGCCCTGACGAGCTGCCGTTAATCCCGCCGTTAAAGCTTGCAGTTCGCTCCGTTCTAGCTCTTCGGGAAAGAGCTGTAAGCCCGGACTCAGAGCGATACTGTACTTTTCGAGCAAATATCGCTCGCCATCGTAGAGCGCACCCATGGGCAAACTTCTCAAAAACCCATCGAGTACGAAAACAAGGGTATCGATGTCGTAACGGGTTAGTTCGGCCTCGACGGGGCGAATTAACCAGTCGTAAATTTGTCCTGAATACTGGAGCCGCCGATCGCCAGAATATCCTAAATAGAGGGCCGAATACAAGCTCGTGAGGACGCGATCGACCTCCTGGATGGGTTTGGGGGTGCTGTAGTGGCGTAAGGTTCCGTCCGGTAGAGAGAGGATGACCTCAAAGCGATCGCTCAGGATAACCGGGTGCAAAACAGCGGCGTGGGGGTCGATTTGGTCGATTTGCACCGGGCGGGTTTCTAAACAGGCTTCGTTGAAGAAGTTGTCGAGTTCGGCCAGTTGCAGGGCTTCCATCACGTCCCGCGCCTGTTCGAGCTGGTCTTGAGTGGCTTGGGGCTGTAACAGCAAGCTGACGAACTCCCGGTACACCGGTTCGATGCTGTCTTTAAAACCGTACTGCACGTCGGAGGAAATCGCCACCAAGTCCCCTCGCAAGGATTGTAGGGTGTCGAAGGCATTTTTGTAAGCGGCGATCGCCCCTGAGGTGTCTCCTTGTTGTTTGAGGATGCGCCCCAACTGCCAGGACGCTCGGGCACTCAACTCTTGAGCGTTGAGGCGTTGGGCGATTTGCAAGGCTTGCTCGTTGAGCTGTTTGGCCTCTTGCCATTGTTCTCGCCCGGCGTATAGGTTCCCCAATTGTGACAGAGCGTAGGCCCCGGCGCGAGCGTCTCCGATTTGGCGAGCGCCATCAATTGTCGTTGCCAGCAATCGGGCAATCTCCTCTGCTTCGAAATCTGGCAGCTTCGTCAAACTTTCCGCCAGATTCACTTGGGCGTAGAGGGTGGTGCGGCTGGGGGGCAAATCACTCAAAACCGGTCGAACCTGGGGAATCAGGGCGATCGCTTCTTCCCATCGGGCCGCGACCGTTAGCAGGTTCAGTTCGTTGAGTTGGGCTTGGATGCGGGCGATGGGGGTGTTGGCAATGCGTGCCGCTTCTCGATAGTATTCCAGCGCCACGTCGTTTTGCCGCAAGTCGCGGGCGATATTGCCGATGGCGAGCAGCGTTGCCCCTTTTTCACCAGCCTCCCCCAACCGTTCGCTGATGGCCCAACTTTGCTCCAAAATGGCTTTAGCGTCGAGCAAATCCCCCACCGTTTGTAGGGCGCGTCCCAAATTGCGCAAGCCGTCGGCTTTGAGTTGAGAATCCGGTTGCGATTGCAATTGTTCCCCCACCGCTTCGAGAAGGCCTCGGGCACGTCGGTACTGTCCCAGGGCTTGCAGGGCAGTGGCTTGGTTGATTTGGCTGCCGATGGCTCCCGTTTGGTTCCCGGCGCGATCGTACATTTGGCTCGCTTGCATCCAAGTTTCGATCGCCGCTTCCGTTTGTCCCGTTGCCAACTCCAGGCTGCCGCGATTGTTATAGGCTTGGGCGAGAATCGCCGCCCCTCGGGTATCGAGTTCCCCTTGGCTTTGCAAGAGGGCGATGCTTTGCTCGAGGACCTCACCGGCATCGTCCCATTCCCCCAAATCTTGAGACACCAGGCTCAGGTAATTGAGGGCTTGGGCTTGGTTGAAAATATCCCCTTGCCCTTGGAACTGCCGAGCGGCTTGTTGCCATAGCGTGGCGGCTTCCGTCAGCCGTCCCTCGCGATAGAGCTGTTTTCCCCGCCCTAACGACCCCCCCAACGGCTCCAATGTCACCTCGGAGGGTGCAACCCCCAAAAGGACTTCCCCCCTCTCCAAGGGGCTGTTAGGGCGATTGGAGACACTCCCGGATAACTGGGCGATCGCCGGAATTCCTACCGTCACCCAACAGAAGGTGACGACTGCCAGGGCGATCGTGCGTCCGATACCAAGTTTTCCAGAACAGAGTCGGCGCGATCGTCTAAGTCTCCCATCTCGGAAGGCCAACAGCCATCGACGGCGAAGATTGAGTGTTTTTAGGATTTGCTGCCAACGGGACTTTTTCATCAGATTTATGCGGGTCTTTTATTGAACGTTTTGAGAGTTACGGACATCTGGAGGGAATGGGGAATGGGGAAATAATTTATGATTTCGAGATAAAAATTGATTTTATTTTGATGACCAGATGTCTATTGACGCGGCGTGCAACTTTCAGCGCTCGCCATATCGTGAGCGAGCAGACTTATCCCCCTTTTCCCCTTCCCCCTTCCCCCCGTGCTGTCGGGTTTTGGATAAATAAGTTGCACATGGCGTTATTGGTGAGTCGTTATTCTCCTCCTCCCCAAAGAGGGCGTTAGCGTTAGCTATGCCGTAGGCTATAGCATTTGGATTTTTAAGTTTCGTTTTACCCATAATTAATCGCTCAAATGTGCATCCCCACCTCCCCGCGTCTTCCCCAGTTCCCCAGTTCCCCTTTCCAAACTCCGAACCCCCAATTCCGAATTCAAATCGCGACACTCGGGAGACTCCAAAGAGAAATTGGGAGAATGGTGGGCGACGAGTTCGACCTGACCGTCTTCATGGGTGATCCAACCGGTGGTTTCCACCAGTGGGGCGACCGGGGGTTCGACGGCGACAGAAACGGGATCGTTGCTGGTGAAGGTTGCCGAGGTTTCCCCAAAATTTCGCCAGTCTTCCCAGAGAGTTTGCCCGCGAATTATCGACATCGGTTCTTCGGTCAAACCCCCCCGCCCGGTAACGGTAAACTGAGAACCGGCGTAAGCGGCGCAGCTGCTGGTGACAAGAGCGCTCGTGTCGGTGACGCTCGTGGATAAATTCACCAGTCCGGCGGCCGTATCCACATCGGGGGTATTGAGCGCCACCGTACCCGCATCCTGCTGGGTTATTCCCGTGGCGGTGATGTCGCTTTCGGGAGTCGGAAACAATCGAAAGTCCGTCCCGAAAATCCCGATGGCATCTACGGTAATATTCCCACCCCGAGACCCGGTTGAGTTGGCAGAGATGTCGCTATTTTCCAATGCGGCGAGAGTTTCGGTATCGATGGAGATATTTCCCCCCGTGGCGTTACCGGCATTGGTTTCGATGCGGCTGTGTTGTCGCAATTGGATGTCTTGTGCTTGGAGATTGAGGTTGCCACCCAAACCGGAACTCGTGGAAGCGTCGATGCTGCCTTGATTCTCCAGAACCATTTCCCCAGCCCGAAGATTGAGATTGCCCGCACTTCCGGTTCCGAGTGCCAGACCCGTCACCGTTGCCCCATCTCGAACGACCAATCGATCGGCATCTAGATTCAACTCCCCGGCATTCCCGGTGGCATTGGCATTGCTTGAGAAGCCCAGAGTCCCAACAGACACCTCAATCGTACTGGGGATCTGACCGTTTCCCCCACTGCCACCCACTTCAACGCGATTTGCATCAATGGTAATGTTTCTCGCATCTCCATCATTCAAAGATGCAGTCGAGATATTCCCCCCATCAAGTACCGTGAGGATGGGAGTGGAAATGCGGATATTTCCTCCCGACGATGAGTTCAGGGTATTCGCAGTAATCGAACTGGAAGTTCGACCTCCAAAAACGAACTCTTCCGAAATTCCCGCGATTTCCACCGACTCCGATGCCCGAATGGTAATGTCGCCACCTGCTCCTCCGGTATCGGATAGTAGCAAGTTGCCAAGAAGCACACCATTGCCCGAGGTGATTTCCGCTCCTCCAGAGAGGCTCAATCGTTGGGTCTCGATGGTAATGTTTCCCGCATTGCCATTGAGATCCAAGGCGTTCGTACTAATTACCGTGTGAATTACAGCACCGGGCGAGGAGCCGAACAGTTCAACAGACTCCGTGGCCGTGATGGTGATATCTCCCCCATCCCCATTACTGGGGGTAACGCTCGCCAGAACCGCTTCATCATCAAGAATTAACCGTTCGGTCTCAATGATGATATTTCCTCCAGTTCCAGTGCTGTCCCGAGTTGTGCCGTTGTTGATGGAAGAACCGACCAGTTCGACGGTGTTGGCACGAACCGTCAGATTACCAGCATTCCCCTCTCCTGCCGTGGCACTACCCCCGATGGCTCCATTCCCCAGCCGCAGGGTTCCCGTCTCAATGGAAATATTTCCCGCATCTCCCATTCCTGCGGTGCCCGTACTCAAAACGATTTGCTCGTCGAAGGGGTTTAGGGTTCCCGTCGTCAGATAGGTTCCGACAAATCGACGATAGCCCTCAAGTCCGAGTCCGTTGAGTTCTACCCCATCCGTCGTTTGAAAATGGATATCGCCACCTCGACCTTCCCCCAGTGTCAGGGTAGAAATTTGCGACCCTTCCCCAGCCTGTAACTGTCGGGCGCGCACATCGATCCCTCTGCCGTCGAGATTCCCCAGGGTGAGGGCAAAAATTCGCCCATTGCTTAGGGTCACGTTACCCCCAGCAATCTCCACTCGACCGCCCCCCACCCCACTGGTACTCACGAGGCTGCCATCGGATAAGGTGATGTTGCCCGCATTGGCGATATTACTTTCCTCAAAACGCCATCCCAAGAGAGTCGGGGCAAAACTCACCGCACTTTCACCTGCCACGCTACCGAGATAGATTTGTCCGCTACTGGCAGTTAAATTGCCTCCCGCGAGCTGAATCTCTCCACCCATCAAAGCTAAAGTCTGTCCGGGACGAACTTCGAGTCCCACCTGGGCAAAATTGAGATTGGGCGGCAGGGGAAAGGGGAGTTCGGGGACGGGGGAGTTGAAAGCTGATGGAGATCTCGATCGATTGGTGATACTGCCGGGGTTTTCCCCAAACTGCAAGCCGATGGGAACGTTAATACTTAATAACGGCGATGCATTGGATTCCCTGGCACTGTAAAAACTGCCATCGTCAAACATCAAACTCTCTGCCGTACTGCCGAAAAACGAACCGCCAATATCGAGTTGCGCGTTTTCCCCAAACGCAATTCCGGCTGGGTTAATTAAAAACAGATTCGCCGTGCCGTTGGCGCGAATTAACCCATCAATGTTGGATAAATTCCCGCCAGTCACCCGAGTAATAATGTTGTCGATGGCGAGGGCATTGTCGAAATAAGCGGTTCCAACCGTCGAAACGTTAAATTCCTCGAAACTGTGGAAGAGATTGCCGCCTGCTTCCGTACCGCCAGAAATCCGTTGCAGGGTATCTTCGATAGTGACGGTGGAGTTGTTGGGTAGAGTGCTGTCGGGAACGATTTGGGCTGTGGCGTTTGCACAGAACCCCACTAGGGAAGCTAGCAGAGAAACTGGCAATAATGCGTTGCCAATCTCAAGTGGTGTTGACTGATGAATGCAAAGGAGAAGGTTCATAAAGTGGGTCAAGTTCAGAGAAATTAACCGATCGAAGGAAGTTGATAAATTTATTTTGTGGGTTCGTGTCGAACGTGAAGTTCGATCGTGAATCCGAAGATGGAATCGCAATTGATTTCATCGACACGACGATCGCCCAAACATTGGTTCCGATGAATTCGATCGATCGCTTACACCACTGAACACCGTCCCAAGCATCAATTCAAACTAGAAATCGAGAAAATACTGACTTGAATTTTTTGAGTGAAGCGGTAGATGCAAGATCGAGCGGAAGCTGTTGAAGGTATACCAACTTCTTCACCTGAGTGTCATCAGCAATATTACGTAAATCGTCCAATCCCATGGCACGATCGAACGGGCTTAGAACCCGTCGCTTTTCTGTTGTGGTTCCGAGCCTTTTTCAGGGTGAATTTCGTCGATTGAATCCAAAAAAATTGGGTGATTCCTGAAAAAAATACCAGATTTATTCAATAAAAACTCAATAAAAACGAGGAAATAATTTTGACGATCGTGCTGCGATGGTAACCGTCAAAACTATAGCAGTTGCCATATCGGTTAGGTCACAATTGACTGTGGGCGATCGGGGGACTCGACCAAATTACACAATTGTCCGGTGTTGTCCGCGCCCGCCCTGGCAGTTGCGATCGCAACTCGCCCGACGCAGAGGCGACCGTTCGAGGCCAACTCAAAACTCGATCGAGCCACGGGCGAGAGTACCTTAAAGCGCACCTTGCGATCTCAAGGTATATTGAATGGCTTCGATACGTCGCTTTTGGTCGTGTTTGAGCTTGGCCCAACTGTTGCCAAAACCTGCAGCTTCCAAACTTCGGGTTTCGGGATTGACGTAACTGTACATTCTGGCGTTCAGCAGCGCATCAAGTCCATCGAGACCGTTCTCTCTGGCTTTCTTCAAGTTCTCCGGGAAATCATACCCCGCTTCGGGAGATTGATTGAGTAAATCGGCTGCCACGACGATATCCAAGATAGAAAGTTCGACCCCGCGCTCGCGCGCTTTACGCTTCACTTGCGTCATCTGTCTTTTCAAGCGGGCTAGCTGTCGCACATCTGCTTGTCTGGCATTTTTAGCCCCGTGCTGGTAGCTGAAGGTTCCCAAATTCAACGCACCGTTACCGGGGTCGAGATGCCCTGCGTATCGTTTGGTGGTTCCCCCATCTGAGGTGCGAGTCCCTTCGGCAACGCCAATGGCAACGGAACCGGCAGAGTCTGGGGAGGCAAATAGTTTCAGCCAACTATCGTCAGACTCATTTGTCTCGGAGTAAAACAATGCTGGAGACAAAGCTCGATCGAGTTGACTCTCATTTTCGAGACCCACCCACTGACTCCAATTTCTCAGATCGATGGAGATTTCTCCATTGTTGCGATTCGATCTCGAGCGGGAGGTTCCCCCGAGGGCGGCTGACGTATAAAAATGCTCTGCCATCCCGGCGATCGCCCAGCGAGAAGCCGCTTCCCAATCTCTTTCCGATGTAAATTCGTGCAGCAAGCTGCGATCGGTTTTTCGCGTTGAAGCTCTCGCTTCGACTGGAGAAGTCGCTCGTTCGTGAGGTTTTCGCTCAACTCGGGAGGACAAATTCTGTGCCTCTCCACCCAGCCATTGAGTCAATGCTGCCAAAATGGCAATAATGGCCGTGGGAATCACAATCTTTGAAATCTGATTTGAAACAAACATCAAAACCCAGTACCCATACACCCTATTCCTTTCAATCCAAACGTTATTTTATTTCAGCGTGGAAGTCAAATTTTTAGCGATCCTCAGTTGTTTGAACGGATTGAAAATTGATAATTCATACTTATGAGAATCTTGGCATTTTTGACGAAAAAAACGATACTTGCTAATATTCTCCACGTCTCGATCGACTTTTATCTGCTCGCGATCGATATCGGTCTCAAAGCATTATCAATTTCGGCTTCCAAAAAGATTTGGATTGCCGTACGAGAAGCCAAACTCAAATAATCCTAGAAGATATGTACAGTATTGAAAGAAAATTGTCAATAGAATATAGATTTAAATTTTAAAAGCTCCGAGCCGGTCACCCACCCGAAAAAATCCGATACCGCATTTTTTGAACTGAGTTGAAACTCAAATAGGACACTTTCACAACTGGTTTAAGAAGAGGTGCTCTCGGGCGGATCGGGGAGAAGGATTCGCGGATTGGCAATCGACTCCGATCTTGCCAGAGTCAGAACCGCCAAAATTGGAACAAAATATTAAGTATTCGCCGATCGCCCCTTGGTTCTGTGCTGCGGAATGTAATCCTAATGCCCATGAGTGACCGATTCAGCTGATGCGCTATCGATCGAGGGGTGTGGGGTGTAGGAGGAATGGAATCTCATCGAACTGCCTCCGTTGACCAATTTTCCACAATCTGGAGAGATCCCGTTCCATACATGAGGCGAATCCACATTACCGCCCCACCTCGGGACAATCCTTAACCCGAACTGGCGTTGGCCGAGCCAAAAGATCGCACACCGCGTGAGTACGGATTCGGGATCGGTTGAAATGGCGACAAAATTTTCCAAAATGTTAAGAACTCAATTGCATTGAGGGATCCGGCTTGACCTATAATCTTAAATACGATTCACTTAAAGCTTGACTTTAATTCCCAAGAGGTTCCCAGCCGTGCAACTGCAAAGAGTGGCGGCAAAGCGTGCAACCGGCGCATTTGCCCTGATCGATAGTTTAAAGCGTCACGGTGTCCGGCATATTTTTGGCTATCCCGGCGGCGCAATACTTCCCATCTACGACGAATTGTATCGGGCAGAAGCTCGGGGCGACCTCCAGCACATTCTCGTCCGCCACGAACAGGGAGCCTCTCATGCTGCTGACGGCTACGCTCGCGCCACGGGTCAGGTGGGTGTGTGCTTCGGAACCTCGGGACCCGGAGCGACGAATTTAGTCACCGGAATTGCCACGGCGCACATGGATTCGATTCCGATGGTGGTGGTCACCGGGCAAGTTCCGCGCCCGGCAATTGGGACTGATGCGTTTCAGGAAACCGATATTTTCGGCATTACCCTGCCCATCGTCAAACACTCTTACGTCGTCCGCGAGCCCGAAGATATGGCGCAAATCGTCGCCCGCGCCTTTCATTTGGCGGCAACGGGACGACCGGGACCGGTGCTGATCGACGTGCCCAAAGATGTGGGACTCGAAGAATTCGACTACATCCCCGTGGAACCTGGGGATATCGAGATGCCGGGATATCGTCCGACGGTGAAGGGCAACCCCCGCCAAATCGATCTGGCCATCGAGCTATTGACCCAAGCGCGGCAACCGTTGATGTACGTTGGGGGTGGGGCGATCGCTGCGAACGCCCACGATCGGATTCGAGAACTGGCCGAATACTTCCAAATCCCCGTCACCACCACCTTGATGGGAAAAGGATCCTTCGATGAAAATCACCCCCTATCGGTGGGCATGCTGGGGATGCACGGCACGGCCTATGCCAACTTTGCCGTGAGCGAGTGCGATTTGCTCGTGGCCATCGGCGCGCGATTCGACGATCGAGTCACCGGAAAACTGGATGAATTTGCGGCCCGCGCCAAGGCGATCCACATCGATATCGATCCGGCGGAGGTGGGCAAAAACCGCGCCCCGGACGTGCCGATCGTGGGTGATGTGAACCAGGTGCTCGGGCAACTGTTGCACCGCCTCAAGGAAACAACCGTTCCCACCGACGAAGAGAATACGGAAGCGTGGCGACATCGGATCGATCGCTGGCGGGAAGATTACCCCCTCGTCGTACCCCAACCCGAGGATAGTATTTCGCCCCAAGAGGCGATCGTGGAACTCGCCCGTCAAGCCCCCGATGCCTTCTACACCACCGATGTGGGTCAACACCAAATGTGGGCGGCTCAGTTTCTGCGCAACGGTCCGAGGCAGTGGATTTCCAGCGCCGGTTTGGGAACCATGGGGTATGGTTTACCCGCCGCGTTGGGGGTGAAAGTGGCACTGCCCGATTGCCAAACCATCTGTATCAGCGGTGATGGTAGTTTCCAAATGAACTTGCAAGAGTTGGGAACCCTCGCCCAGTTCGGTATTAATGTCAAAACCGTTATTCTCAACAACGGCTGGCAGGGAATGGTTCGCCAGTGGCAGGAAGCCTTCTACGGCGAGCGCTATTCCTCCTCAAATATGGAAGTGGGAATGCCCGATATCGAGTTGCTGTGTAAATCCTACGGACTCGAAGGCATGAAAGTCACCCGTCGGGAAGACCTGAAAGAGGCGATCGCTACCATGCTCGCAACCGATAAGCCGATGGTGCTCGATATCCAAGTCACCCGCAACGAAAACTGCTATCCGATGGTGGCACCGGGTAAGAGTAACGCTCAGATGATCGGTTTGCCCGATCGCAAAACCCTCGAAAAAGCCACCGAACTGGTCTACTGTCCCAATTGCGGGGCCAAAAATCCCGCCACTCACACCTTCTGTCCCGAGTGCGGTACGAAACTCTAACGGTTTAAGAGGGTCGGGGAGGTTTCGGGGACCTGGGGAGCTAAATTTTCCCATTTCTCCCGATGCTCCCGTTTCCCCCAATTCTTCCATTTCCACCTCTGGAGCGTCCCCCAACGGGGTAATATATCGATCGGACGAACCCATAGATATCATGCTCAAAAAAATTTCGGCGCTACTCCTGGTTTTGGTAACACTCACCCTCACCAGTTGTGCCAACTTACCCACCAGCGGACTCAAAAGCTTTGTAGACAGCTACGACGGCTATGAATTCCTCTATCCGAACGGTTGGGTGGAAATTGACACCCGAAATATCAAGCCGGATGTGGCGTTTCGCGATTTAATCGAGCGCACCGAAAACGTCAGCGTGATTATCAGTCCCATTCCCGAGGAATCTCAGCAAACCCTTGCCGACCTGGGTACGCCAACAGAAGTTGGATACGCCTTATCGAAAAACGCGATCGCCCCGCCTGATTCCAACCGTACCGCCGAACTCGTCAGCGCCGAGCAATACGAGTATAAAGATAAAACCTACTATACCCTCGAATACAGCGTTCATTTAGCCGATCGAGATCGACACAATCTCGCCAGCGTCTCCGTCAGCCGGGGTCAACTCTTTACCTTTAATATCTCCACCACCGAACAACGCTGGGAGAAAACCAAAGACAAACTTCAAACCGTGGTCAACTCTTTCCACGTCTATTAATCGGGTGCAACAGAGTGCGTCGGCATCGACTCCTTTGAGCGAGAGCCGGCGACCCATCGAGAGGAATTCTCGCTTCTACCTGGTAACTGTCTGGTAACTTTAGCCCCTGAGTGCCGATGAGCGTACCCGTGTTAATTCTCGCCTCTGCTTCTCCCGCTCGCCGCCAACTACTGCAAAGTGCAGGCATTGAGCCGATCGTGTGTCCGAGCGATTTAGACGAATCCCAAGTGCAGCTCACCAATGCAGTGGCCCTCGTCCAAACTCTGGCACAACTTAAAGCTGAAAGCATTGCCGAACGGGTGCGACAGGGCAGCTTTTCATCGAGGGCGACCGATATTCGCCCATCCGATGAATCGATGTTGATTCTCGCCTGCGATTCGGTGTTGCAAGTGGGATCGGAAATTATGGGCAAACCCAAGAACGACGCCGAGGCGATCGCCCGGTGGCGCACCATGAGCGGTCAGTTCGGCGATCTCTATACCGGTCACGCTCTCATCGACACCGTGCAAAATATTACCTTGGTGAATGCCCAGGTCACTCGGGTGTATTTTGCCCAAGTCAGCGATGCCCAAATCGAAAGCTATGTCGCCACGGGGGAACCCCTCCGCTGTGCGGGTTGCTTTGCCATCGACGGTAAAGGCGGCTTATTTATCGAAAAAATAGAGGGTTGCCACACGAACGTCATTGGCTTGAGTTTGCCCCTTTTTCGTCGGATGTTGGGGGATTTGGGATACGACCCCAGCGAGTTTTGGACGAATTAGACTTCTAGTTTGTTCGATCTTCGAAATCTGATGGCAAGAGACTCCCCAGTCCAGCGATGGGGGAATGAGCAGAAGAACACTTGCCCAGTATTTGTTATCAATTGTCCATTGTCCATTGACGGTCCCGTGTGACACATTGACGGTCCCGTGTGACAGTCGATCGAAATGTCTCAGGCTCGAAATCGCCCAGAATGGGAACGATTAGAATCGGAGTAGCGTCTAAAATATCTAGGCTTGTCCGATCCTCAGATTTTGCTCATGACTCAATCGATTCCTTTTTCTTGGTCAACAGTTGAGACCCCCGTCTCTCAAACTGCTCTGTCCCCAGAAAAACTGTCTAATTACGACTTGGTTTTACGGTGTCAAGACGGACGAACCCCCGAACGTGCGGCGTTTACAGAGCTGTTGCGTCGGTATCAGTCCTACGTCGAGAAGGTTTTGTACCATCTCGCTCCTGATTGGCAAGATCGAACCGATCTGGCTCAAGAAGTTTGGATTCGGGTTTATCGCAATATCAAAAAGCTTCACGAACCCGTCAAGTTTAAAGGTTGGCTCAGTCGAATTGCTACCAACCTCTTCTACGACGAACTGCGCAAGCGCAAGCGAGTCCGTCCTCCTCTCTCTCTAGACGCTTCATATACCCTCGAAGATGGGGAACGAGAGTGGGAGATTGCAGCGGACAAACCCGGTCCCCAAGAAGAACTGGCAACTCGCGAGTTTTACGATCGCCTCCGAGGTGCGATCGCCGAACTGCCTGAAGTCTTCCGCACGACGATCGTCCTTCGGGAAATCGAAGGTATGGCTTATGAAGAGATTGCTGAAATTACTCAGGTCTCTTTGGGAACGGTTAAATCGAGAATCGCCCGCGCGCGCTATCGTCTCCAAGTACAATTACAAGGCTATTTAGAAGAATAACATCTCAATTTTTTTATGAGTTGTGGGTTCTAGGAGAACTTTTTACCGATTGAATCGGTCTATAAATCTACCAACACCAAATTGCGACTTTCATACCGTTTAATGCTAAAACGTTTAAGGAAACCCCTTAAACTCTGCCCTCAGATGACAGAACCTTCGGGCAATTCCCAAGGAACGAGAAGTTCGCCGAAATGCAATTTGGTTTAGACCCGTACTTTTCGGGTGCTTTCCCTAGTCTCACACCATCAGCGATCTCTGAAAAATGACCTCTCAATTTCATAACTTTTTCAACTCCAACTCATCTTCTGCTCATAAGCTCGATCGTGACGAATCCCAGTTTGAAGACGATTTCTTATTCTCAGAAGATCTAGACGAAGAAACCGAAGAGCGTTTCGTTCTCATTAGTACTTATCTCGACGGTGAAGCCAACTCGCAAGAATGCCGCCAAGTGGAAGCATTGCTCGCGAGCGATCCGAAAATGCGGCAGTTGTACGATCGAATGCTGACATTGCGTCAAGGTCTGCGCGCCTTACCCGTTCCGGAAACCGATCGCCCTGCCGAACCGACGGTCGATCGCGTTTTTGCCCAAATCGATCGCCAAACCCAGCGACAATGGCGATGGGGTGGCGGTGCGGTGGCTGCTCTTTTCCTCGCCGTCGTGTCGGGATTTGCATTTTCCACCCAATCCTACAATACTCAACTCGCACAAGTTTCCATCGAGCCGACAAATACTCAGGCGACGATTTCGCCCGATGGAATGGATGCTCAAACCCCAGGTGCCTCATTAGTCGATTCGGAATCTCCTTTACTATCCAAAGCTTTATTCGTGGAATAGTGAGATGCCTAGGTTGTTCGAGGGTCTGGGAATTGTGGTTTCAGGGTCTCGTTGGAGGGAGTATTTTCCGATTTTTTAACGGTATTCTAGTATTGTGAGCTCGTCAATTGCTCTAGGAAATCGAAATATTGACCGCTACGCGATCGATTTCTCTGGAGTCAAAAATTGAATTGACTTTAACGCAAAAATCTAAGTTTTTGGGCGATAAAAGTTAGCGCTCAGCGATCGGCTTATTCATCAGCAAATACGAATTATATCGCGGTGCCCGGTCATTTGTTCGATCTTTGTCGCTTGTTGTTATAGCTGATAGCTGATAGCTAAATATTTGCAAGCCAAGGCTTTTCTTTGATAAACTCATGCCGAACCGTGACTCAGAATAGAATAGGTTGGGCGGGATCGTTATCTGGTTTTCCAATAAAACACGATACAGCAGTTCTCAAGTCAGTCCGATACGAGCTTGAATCTCAAGTCCCCCTTTTGAAAGTGAAATTAGGGGGATTGTCTTTACCTCGTTTATTCAACCAACACTATATAACTTTTTGCTTTTACAATCAATTTCAAGCGAGATCGATAATTTTGGATGACTGAAATATTGCTCAATAAAACCGCAAATTTGCGATCGATCGCAAAGTTTAGATCGACCTGGAACTATCTTTAAAAACCGTCGTCAAACCTCTTGTTACAGACCAAAAATTATCACCTCGATCGAACTCGTTTAATTCCAAAGGTTCCAAAAATAAATCGTTTGGAAATATAAACAAAAAGTAAATTTTGCGATCCTCGATCGAGTAGAACTCGCTAAAGTCAAACTCTCGCTCTATTTTGAATCACTCCAAATCCGATAAATCGAATGGGTTGCCAAAAATTGGGGATGACAACCCACTCAATCAATCGCTGGTATTGGCTCGCCAACTAATTCAATCGCTGACTTAATCTTAGAGCGATCGAGAAGACTCGAACCAGACAGTTAATCCAAACTCGGGCTGTATATCCAAACAATAAGGATTCCGTTATGGAAGACGAAATGATGCAGATCCCTCCGACGGACACCTCCTCGGACGACATTGCCGCCCAGAATATGGCAACCGATGACGACTCCGGAAGCGACCCCAACAATACCATTATTGGCATTTCCACCGGAGAGTTTTTCCAACCCGCCGACATCACCGCCGACTCCGTTATTGAGATTACCAGCGTCAACGGAGATACCAATAATCGCTTTGAATGGGGAACCGCTGTTGAAGATAGCTTTACCAGCCTGCTTCAATTTGATGGTGGCGACTTCTTCGGTGCAAAACCCGAACAACCCTTCAAACTCGGTCAAATTTTTTATCGTAACGGCACGATTGTCAGCGATACCGGATTTGATGGCGAATTTGCCTTCAGCGTCGAGTTAGATATCGATGGCGTCGAGGACGATCCCGATCCGTTCGTTTACTTGTTCGACATTCTCAACACCGAAAATACCACCGGCGATCCGGTGCAGGATGCCGACATCCTTCGTTTTTCCAGCAGCGGTCTGACCCCACAAACCTTTGAACTCGATGGCGATACCTTCACCCTGGAATTGCTCGGCTTTTCCCAGGATGGCGGACAAACCTTTGCCAATGGGTTCGATTCCCCCGAGGAAGGATTTGATATCGCCAATTTATACGGCCGCCTGATTCAAGTCTCCGATGGAGATGATGATGACGACGACGATGGTGGCGGTGGTTCTGGCAGTGGTTCTGGAGGCAGTTCGGTTTCCTTCAGCTTCTATTCTTCCCTCTCCGTGACGACGGTAACGTCCATCCAAGTCGCCGGTGGTGTTTTTATTGGCGGTACGAACGGTGCGGTTGCCGGTTCGGCCATTATCGACGACGGGACGCAACTCGGCATTGTCTGGAGTACCCTCGCTTCCGCATCTCGCAGCTTTACGAGTTCTTCCACCTTTGAACTGACAACCACGAGTTCGACGACGGTAAGCTTATCGGCACTGGGAATCTCTGCCGCGATTTTCTCCGATGGGGACGATACGGTGGAAGGATCGGTAACCAACGATGCCATTAGCTGTGGCGATGGGAATGACATGGTGGATGCCGATAGCGGTAACGACGTGGTTCTCTGCGGCAATGGCGATGATATAGTTTCGGGAGGCGTTGGCATCGACATAGTCAATGGAAATCAAGGAAACGACATGATTATGGGAGAAGATGGCGACGATCTTCTTCACGGTGGTAAAGGCAACGACCACGTCATGGGTGGCGACGGCGACGATGCCTTATTTGGCGATATTGGTGTGGATGTAATTACAGGTGGAGGCGGTCGCGATACATTTGTTTTGAATGTTGATGTTGATACAACGGTGATGGCATCCTTCAGCACGGATTTCATTGTGGACTTCCAGTTTGGGGAAGATCGAATCGCCCTGGCGAAGGAAACGCTCGTCACCTTTGAAGTCAAGGATTTCAATGCCGACGGTACCGATGACGTGGGAATTCAGCTCGAGGGTAGCGGGTTATTGGTTGGGGTTGTCCTCAATACAACCAACGTTGCGGAGGTTCAGCAGTCAATGTTTGTGGCACCCGAAGGTGATTTTGCTTTTAACTAGCACCAGATTTGGATAACCTGAGAATCCAATCTTACTCTAACGAAAGATTTGGTGGGCAGTTGGGCAAGGAGATCGAGTGAAATCCAACCCAAAACACTGCCCACCCTATTGCTGTGACTTCAGCCAGTGAATTCTTCAATGGCAGCGAACGAATTGCGATCGTTAAGAATGTGACAGATTTAAATCTCAACGATCCGAATCTCTTTAGTTTTGTTTTAATTTGTTTAAAAGCATGAGTTTGTAATCGTTTCTTTGGTAAAATTCTTGAGGACGTTCGTAATATGAAACGTCCTCTTTTTTGTTGGTCTGTAAAATTTACAATTACAACAAAAAATTTATATTCGATCGCAACGTATTGATTTAAAGTGCATCGCTCTTATGAGTCAAACTGCTTCGAGTCCGTCTCCTACCCCTTGGCTGTATTCCCTGTGGAAATTCTCTCGTCCCCATACAATTATCGGCACGAGTTTAAGTGTTTTCGGATTGTTTGCGATCGCCTTCAGTCGGGGACAAAATCTTGAAGCCTCAACGAGTTTTTCGATCGCCCTCGATATTCTCTTCACCTGGATTGCCTGCATCTGCGGGAATATCTATATCGTCGGACTCAACCAACTCGAAGATATCGACATCGATAAAATCAATAAACCTCATTTACCCCTGGCAGCGGGAGATTTTTCGATAACAGAAGGACGTTCGATTGTTGCGATTACTGGAATTTTTGCTCTGATTGTTGCCAGTTTTCAAGATATATGGCTGCTGGCAACGGTGGGAACAAGTTTGTTGATGGGGACGGCATATTCTTTACCCCCCATTCGCTTAAAACGATTTCCCTTTTGGGCTTCGTTTTGTATTTTTACCGTGCGTGGGGTGGTGATTAATTTAGGAATTTTTTTGCACTTTAATCGCGGCTTGCCGGTCATTCCTGAAGTTTGGGCACTGACTTTATTTGTGTTAGTGTTTACCTTCGCGATCGCCATTTTTAAAGATATTCCCGATATCGAGGGCGATCGACAATATAATATTACCACCCTCACCGTTCGCTTAGGTAAACAATCGGTTTTTGAGCTAGCACGATGGGTGCTGACGGGATGCTATTTAGGAATGGCAATCGGCGGACTATTCTTTCTACCCCAAATTAACCCCATTTTTCTTGGCGTAACACATTTCGGAATACTGGGTTTATTTTGGTGGCGATCGCAAAATGTCGATCTCGCACAAAAGAGTGAAATTGCTAGTTGCTATCAGTTTATTTGGAAATTATTTTTCTTGGAATACTTGCTATTTCCGGCAAGTTGTTGGTTTTAAAAAAGTCGATCGTGACGGAATAACTTTCCGATTTCCAACTAATCTAATTTAACCCAATCAGTAGGGGTCGACCTGGCTAGCGAGTTGATCGACCAAAAAGCGAATGTTTCCAACTAATCTGATTTAACCCAATCAGTAGGGGTTCATTTTTGTATAGCTACATTAGCTACCGATTAGTTTTGTTTCCAACTAATCTGATTTAACCCAATCAGTAGGGTCCATCACCGGAAGCGATTGGTTTCAGGGAGCAGCAGTCAGTTTCCAACTAATCTGATTTAACCCAATCAGTAGGGCCTACCAATATGCCGATTAACGTAGCAACAGTGGTTTCCAACTAATCTGATTTAACCCAATCAGTAGGGCTTTTCTGCTCATAACCATATTATATGGAGGTACGATTAGTTTCCAACTAATCTGATTTAACCCAATCAGTAGGGGGTGCAACTGGCCGCTCTCTAGAAGTCAATACTGAAGTTTCCAACTAATCTGATTTAACCCAATCAGTAGGGGGCATCTGAAGTTGCACAAGAAGAATCGCAGGTTCAGTAATGTTTCCAACTAATCTGATTTAACCCAATCAGTAGGGTTACACTGCAACCAGGTCAAGACGAACGAAGGAAAAAGTTTCCAACTAATCTGATTTAACCCAATCAGTAGGGTCGAGAGCAGATCCATGAAATCGCTAAGGTGGGGTTTCCAACTAATCTGATTTAACCCAATCAGTAGGGTTCGGTCGTAACCGCAACTTCTGCCCTTGCAGAAAATGGTTTCCAACTAATCTGATTTAACCCAATCAGTAGGGAGTTCGTCTGAGAGACCAGACGGGGCGAGGGTTTCAAGCGTCAAATCGACACACCCTCTGCCAGCAGTATAAATCGACTCTGCAAAAACCGCAACGACCGCCCTCAAACCCATACCCCGTAAGGCATCGACACACCTCAACGAGAGAATGGGGGTTTGGGCGATTCGCCGAGGTGTGTCGATGAGAGTCTGACTCAAGATAGAATTGCGCCAAAAGCTTATTCCATAAAAATTCTGGCGATTTTCACGAGTTCGTACTTTAATCATAAATCCATCGACACACCTCAGACAGTTTGAATGCAAAAAATCAGGAAATTGACGGCTTCTGGAGACGAGAACGAGCGATCGCCCTTGAAGAGAAAAAAGCTCAACAATAGACGGAGTCAGAATTACAGCAATATCGATCGGGTTCGATCTCGGTCATGAATGCCGCCAAAGATAGCTAGAAAAGGAGATTTCCACTTTTGCCCGTAGAAAAGGGGATGTATAGCCTTCGGCATGGCTAGCGCTAAGACCCCTACGGTAGCCTTGGGCTGTCCCGAAGAAAATATCAATTCCTCAAATCGCCAGAATATCCGTAGCAGCCAGCGCCGGTGCCCCCTCAAGGGTCACCAAAACCGAAGGCGTGGCAGCCCCCGTACCATCTGGATCGAACAGCAAAATACCCGTGCCGACATTATATAAGAAGCGATCGCCGCTATCAGTCGCCACGCTACCCAACACAAACTGGTCCGCCGCAATCTGACCCGGTGCGAGACCGAACTCCGCCGCCGAAATGTGAATCTCGTCGATGCCAGATTGAAAATCCGTAATCGTATCCCCATCGGAACCCGGTCGGTTGAACACAAAATCATCAGCCCCCGCACCCCCCGTCAGGGTATCCCCCTGAGACACCGACGCTTGATTGAGATACACCGTGACGCTATTACTATCAAAATTCGGCGTTGCCAAATCCGAGTGGCGAATCCCATCCAAATCGGCGATAACCAATCCCACGGGAGTATTCCCCACCGGGAAGCTTTCCGGCGTGCCGAGGGTGCCGTCGCCGTTATTGCGCAGAATCGAAATCGTACTTCCCCCCGTCTCCCCAGAACGAGTAGTGAAAAAGGCGTGCAGCATCGCCAAATCCAGGTCGCCATCCCCATCCAAATCCTCCGCCGCCAGGTTGCTAGGAAGCTCATTGGTAGCAAAAGAAACCCCCGGCGCAAACGTCCCATTACCGTTATTCGCCAATACCGTCACCGACGCACCGCCAAAATTGGTGGTACTCAAATCCAGGTCGCCATCCCCATCTAAATCCGCCGCAACCACATCAATCGGACGGACCCCCACCGCCAGGGTTGTCGGTGCGGTAAAGGTTCCACTACCCGTATTTCGCAGTACCGACAGGGTATTGCTCCCTTCATTTGCCGTCACGATATCCAGGTTCCCGTCGCCATCCAGATCTGCCGCGATAACCCCCGCCACTCCATTCCCAACGATGAGGACTTCCGGCGCGGCAAAATTCCCCGTCCCATCGTTACGGGAAATAGAGATCGTATTGCCGATATCGATGCCCGTATCTAAGTTGACGGCAACGGTATTGGTGGTAATCAAATCCAGGTCGCCATCGCCATCAATATCCGCCGGGGGATTGATTAAAGGTCGGTCTCCAGCAGCGAAGTTCACCGGTGCGGCAAAATTTCCCGCGCCATCGTTGGCCAATATCGAAATCGTATCGTCGGTACTGTTCGCCGTCGCCAAATCCACATCCCCATCCCCATCGAAATCCCCAGCAGTCACAGAAGGTCCGACTCCCGTGGTGGTGGTGGTGGGTGCGGCAAAGGTGCCATCGCCGTTATTGCGCAAAATTGAGAGGGTATTACCGGTACTGGGGGAAACCAAACTCGGATCGATACCGGGATTGGTGACGACTAAATCCCCATCGCCATCGCCATCGATATCGGCGGTAACGATGCCGCCGGGGGCTGTATTTGCGGGATAATCGGTGCGATCGAAAGTGGTAACGTCATCGCTGGGGGCCAAATCGCCAAAAATCACATCATCGCCGTCGCCACCGCGCAGAATATCCGTTTGCTTGCCGCCGAAGAGGGTGTCATTTCCCTTACCTCCTTCGAGGGTATCGTTTCCCCGATTCCCGAACAGCCAGTCATTTCCCTGATTGCCGAACAGTGCGTCGGCTTCATCGCCATCGTTGGTTTCCGGGTCTCCCGTCCCGCCAATTAGGGTATCGTCACCGCCGCCACCAACGAGTACGTCGCGGTTGGCATCGCCAAAGAGGGCATCACTTCCCTCAAGTCCAAACAGGGTGTCATTTCCTTCCAAACCCCGCACGATATCGTCTTCAACCAGACCTTGTAGTACTTCACTGGCGAGGGTTCCATTGATGATTGCCACGATCGCATTTCCTCCGAGTCAATGGTGAAGCATTTTAATGTATTCGTACGTCTGGGAGGAGGGAACTTATGCAGAATGGGGTGTAGGGGGTAGGGGGTAGAGTTTCTGATGCAACTCATGGTTGGAGTCAACCCGGCCAGTAGAGTTCGAGATTCTTCTACCCAGAACTCGAATCTAACGTGAGTACGGGTTAAGGATGTTTGAAAGTCGAGCAAGGTGATGTGGATGGGAGTCATGGGTAGAAAAACCTCGAACCCCATCGACCCTAACCATGAGTTGTCATCCCCGACTCCACCCCCTACACCCTACACCCCACACCCCACACCCCACCTTCACCGGAAACTGTCTTATCCCGAACTGACGTTAATCTACGCCTCGCTGAACTTTCGAGCATCCTGAACCCGTACTCACGTTAGATATCGATCTAATTTTTGATTTCTATAGCCCTTCGTCATCAGTTTATTGACACAAATCGAAGAAATAGGTATTTTCCATTCCCCATTCCCCATGACTGAAAATTTGTAATGATACCGGCCGGGACTGCTATACCAGATGACCCATAGACCGCTGGTAGAAATCCACAACAGAATCAATTTTGAGACCGAATCGATCGATTCCTTACCTCTTTCGGCTAACCCCCAAACCCCGTTCTTCCTTTTGGGCCAGAAGTCTAACAGGTGTCAGTGTTTGAAACCGGCGCGATTGCAGACTGAAAGTCGCAGAAAAACCCGACAGAATCTCATCAGAATAGTTTGCTTGCCCTGGCAGGTCGCGCTAGTATATCCATGACTCGATCGCGCAACAATTTTGTTCGAGCATCGAGTCGTTGAAGTGCGAGCATCAGACGATCGAGAAATAAAAACCAACCGCGTTTTTTCCGTCTCAACCGTTCTTACCTGTCACTCATCCCTTATCCCGAATCAATGCACAATCGGCAAACAGACAAGACACAACCTGTTGGGAACCAGCCCGATCGACAAGAAGAGACCCAAGCGACGAAGGCTCTCTCGTCGTCAAAACAGGAAGATTCCGAAAATTCGCCGCAATGGTTGTACCAGAAGCGAAAATTTAAACTGTTTTTGGGGGCACTCGGTGCGAGCGGGTTAGTCGTCCTAGCTTTTGGGCTAGTCTTGGACTACTTCGAGCGCGATCTACCCGATCCCAGAGAAATTTCTGGGTTTGCCCGTCGGGGAACGATTACGATTAAAGCCTCGGACAACACGATTTTGCAGCAAGTGGGACCGGCAACCCACGAAAAGCTCGAAATTAGCGAAACGCCCCCCCGTCTAATAGAAGCGTTTATCGCTGCTGAAGATCGCCGCTTTTACCAACATTCCGGGATCGACCAACGGGCGATCGTCCGTGCGTTTTTTGCCAACATCTTTGCCGGAGAATTGGTCGAAGGGGCGAGTACGATTACCCAGCAGCTTGCTCGCATGGTGTTTTTGAACCAAGACCCCACCCTGACGCGCAAAATTCGAGAAGCTCGTCTGGCTCAGAAAATCGAGCACGAGATGACCAAAGAGGACATCCTCGAATACTACCTCAACTTTGTTTATCTCGGGGCCGGCGCTTATGGCGTTACCGATGCGGCGTGGGTCTATTTCAGCAAAGAACTCGACGAACTGACACTCCCGGAGATTGCCACCATCGCGGGTATGCCCGCGGCCCCGAGTAACTACTCCCCAACCGAAAATCCAGAGCTAGCCCGCAAGCGTCGTAATGTGGTGTTGCAGAGAATGGCGACGGCCGGGTTTATTTCCCAAGAGGAAGCCGATCGAGCAGCACGCAAACCCGTTGACCTCAAACTTCAGCTTCCCAAGCGACTGGATTTGCGCCACCCCTACTTTACCACCTACGTTACCCAAGAACTCAACAAACACCTCAGTGCCGACCAAATCGAGCAAGGGGGCTTAACCATCGAGACATCGCTGAACGTCAAGTGGCAGGAAATCGGCGAACGGGTGGTGGAAGAAGCCGTCGAATATTACGGTTACGGCAATGGGTTTGAAGAAGCGGCATTGGTGGCCGTCGATCCTCGCAATGGAGAGGTGAAGGCCCTGGTGGGGGGAACGGATTTTGAAAGCAGTCAGTTCAACCGCGTCACGCAAGCTCACCGGCAACCGGGATCGACGTTCAAGGGCATTGTCTACACCACCGCGATCGCTACGGGAAAATCCCCCTACGATAGCTATGAGGATGCCCCGATTATCGTCGATGGCTACGAACCCCTCAATTTTGGTCGCAAGCACTCCGGTTGGCTGAATCTGCGGGATGCGCTGTCGCGCTCGGTGAATACGATCGCCGTCAAACTCCTCATGGATGTGGGATTCGATCCGACCATTAAGGTCGCCCAAGATATGGGGATTAAATCCGATCTCAAACCCTACTTTCCCTTGGCGCTCGGAGCATTTGAAGTCACCCTGCTCGAACTCACCAATGCCTATGCGACCCTTGCCAATGAAGGGGAATTTATCGAAGCCCACGGCATTCGCCGTATCCTCAATAGCGATGGGGAAGTGCTCTACGAAGCCAAAAGCAACCAGCCCAAACAAGCTGTCGATGAAGACAGCGCCTCGATTATGACCTGGATGCTCGAAAATGTGGTCAATGGCGGTACGGG
Source organism: Zarconia sp. (assembly GCF_057467645.1). NCBI lineage: Bacteria > Bacillati > Cyanobacteriota > Cyanophyceae > Oscillatoriales > Zarconia > Zarconia sp. The sequence goes on along the minus strand of NZ_JBRJXU010000080.1, from coordinate 52,381 downwards.
AGGTCCAGCCCAGCTCGATCGACCTGTGGCCGGGAAAACGGGAACCTCCGACGAAGCTCGCGATCTTTGGTTTGTCGGTTATATTCCCCAACTCGTGACCGGGGTTTGGTTGGGGAACGATGACAATTACCCCACCGTCGGCAGCAGCAGCACGGCAGCCGTCACTTGGCACGATTTTATGTCGGAAGTGGTCGAACCTTTCCCCGTTCAGGAGTTTCCCGAGTTGCCGGAATTTGACGGACGGGAAGGGACGATCGCCGCTAAACCCGTCGAACCCGGAGAAGTGATTTACGGAAAATCCACCCAGACGGCTAACTCAACCGCGCAAAATGGAAGTGGAGAGTACTACGAAACCCGATATGACGACGGGTACGATAACTACTCTTCCTACGATGATGGAGGGAGTTACTCCAACTACTCGGACAGTTACTACGACGATGGCGGTGGTTACTACGATGATGGCGGCGGTTACTATGATGATGGCGGCGGTTACTACGAGAGTAACGACTCTTACTACGCCCCCAGCAACGACTACGCTCCCGCCCCAGAACCCTACTACTCCGACTACGTTGAAAAGGCTCCGGCTGCTTCCGAACCGGCGTACATCCCGGATAAAGCCCCGGCTGCCTACCCGGCTGGTGCTGTTCCCGAACCGTCAAAACCCGGAGGGAAGTTCTAACTTCCCTCCAGGGAACGGGCGATCGCTCTCGAGCAAGTCTTAAGCGGAATTAAGCGGAATACTGAAACAGAGTTTCAAGATACACCCGGGCTGCGCGACGATAGTTTGCAGCGGCTTCGGGTGTATTGCTATTTTCGTTTTGCAGTAGAAATAGCGATAAAGCCGCAGAAAAAACCCGATCGTGATCCCAATCCGGATGACCCTCCAAATAGGTTTTTAGCGATTCGTGTAAGTCTTCGGGAATTTCTGCCAAGATGCTGATTGTTGCGTTCACGTTACCTTTCGCGTCGTATTTCCCGTCCTGGGAGGAGATGGAAAACGATCGCGTCCTCATGTTGGGTTAAACAACGATCCAGTTCGGCATGGAGCTAGAAGGCACGTGTGTAAACTCCACCGCAACCTCTAGCTATCTCCCTCACTGAAGATCCAAGTCGCTATATTTTCAACGATCGAGGGGTGGGGTTGTCAATGTTACAAAAGATTGCTATTTGCGTTTTTCAAAAAGAACGCTGACCAAAAAATAAGGGTTTCAAGCACTTTTTTGTCATATTTATTCATATTAAATGGGAAAATCCTCAGGCTCGATCGCGCGAGGGGAGAAATCCCCAACCCGGCCTCAAAGTCCAGCAGTCTCGTTAGTCGTCGTGGAAAACTCCAGTGAACCTGTGGAAAACTTTCCCTAGCTCTGTGGAAAGGTTGTGGAATCTTTGGGGAAAAACCGCCGGAATAATAAGAATTGCAACGCATACCGATTTTGAGACCCGGACTCGGGGCGAACTTCGCAGTGGCTCTATCGGTCTGGGAACATCGACAGCGATGATATACTCTCGATCGATATGATAGACATTGACTGGTATTCACGAGAGGCGATCGTTGCCCTGGGCCTAAGCACCGTCGTCAGTGTGTCAGCGGGTTTCTCGCCCGTCGTCTATCTTTGCAGACCGAGCGTCGGTGGAGATAAGTTGATACTCATAAGTCAAACTCCAGGCAACTCCAGACAACTCAACATTCCCCCACAGCTACACCCGAGATCGACTTCACTCATTCAAACCGATCGAAAAACCGTTCTTCTCAAACCAGACTGATTTCCCATGGATGGCGATCGCGCCGTTCTACTTGATAATCTAACCCCATTGTTCTATGGTTCAACTGCCATTTAGCCGCCCTCCCCAAACCTCCCCTCCAGAGGAAACCAGTTCGGGTTTGGGAACCTTCGGCGGCGTGTATACGCCCTCGATTCTCACAATTTTGGGCGTAATCATGTACCTGCGCTTTGGCTGGGTGGTGGCTAACGTCGGTTGGGGCGGAACCCTAGTCATCGTCACCCTGGCCACCTCGATTACATTTCTAACGGGACTTTCCATTAGTGCGATCGCGACCGATCGCGTCGTCCGAGTGGGGGGTGCGTATTATATGATCAGTCGCTCTTTGGGCATCGAAACCGGTGGTGCCGTAGGCATTCCCCTCTACTTCGCCCAAGCGATCTCCGTCGCCCTCTATACCATCGGTTTTGCCGAGAGTGTCGTCACCGCCTTTCCCACTCTCAATGCCACCGCGATCGCCCTAGGAACGACCATCCTCGTTACCGTTGTCGCCGTCAAATCCGCCAGCTTTGCCGTGCGCACCCAATACTTCATCATGGCGGCGATCGTCTTTTCGCTGGTTTCCTTCTTTTTCGGCAAACCCCTCGAATCCTCTGATATTGAGATGTGGGGATCTGCCCTAACCGAACCCGCTCCCTTCTGGTCGGTCTTTGCCCTGTTTTTTCCCGCCGTTACCGGAATTATGGCTGGGGTGAGCATGTCCGGAGATCTCAAAGAGCCTTCCCGTTCCATTCCCGTGGGAACCCTCGCAGCCATTGGGAGTGGATACGTTATCTATATGGTGCTGCCCTTCATTTTGGCAAACCGCGCTTCGGCGATGACCCTTGCAGATAATCCTCTCGTTATGCGAGATACCGCCTTCATCCCCTTTGCCATTCTCCTGGGCGTGTGGGGGGCGACCCTATCGAGTGCCCTCGGCAGCATCCTCGGTGCGCCCCGAGTCCTGCAAGCCTTAGCCCGAGATGGGGTTTTGCCCCGCTGGATGCGGGTGTTGGGTAACGGCAGCGGCCCCGACGACGAACCGCGCCTGGCAACCTTCGTCACCCTAGGTGTGGCGATCGCTGCTGTCTGTATCGGCGATTTGAACCTGATCGCACCGGTGCTGTCGATGTTTTTCCTCAGTACTTATCTAGTGTTAAACGTTACGGCCGCGATCGAAGGCTTCTTGCAAAATCCCTCATTCCGTCCGACATTCAAAGTTCCCTGGTTCTTTTCCCTCCTGGGGGCGATCGGCTGTATTGGGGTAATGCTCCTAATTAACCCCCTCGCAGCAGTTATTTCCGCCATCTGCGTTTTGGGGATTTACCTGTGGCTGGAAAACCGACAACTGCAAAGCACTTGGGGAGACGTGCGGCGGGGATTGTGGATGGAAGTTGTGCGGACGGGGATTTTCAGCCTCAGCAGCACCCCCGACCCCAAATCCTGGCGACCCCATATTTTGGTATTGTCCGGCGCGCCCATGCGGCGCTGGGCGTTAATCGACCTCGCGGCGAACTTTACCCACAATCGCGGGCTGATGACCGTATCGAGTGTCTTGCCGAGCGGGTCGCGGGATATGGCTCAACAGAGCGCCCTAGAACAGAAAATACGGGACTATTTAGACAAGCGAGGGGTTCAAGGTCTCGTGCGCTTGATTACCGCTCCAGATCCCTTTGAAGGGGCGGAACGGTTAGTCGAAATTTACGGTCTGGGCCACCTGGTGCCCGATACCATCGTTTTGGGATACACTCAAGAACCAGAACACCGACAGCGCTACTGTCAGACGATCGCCACCTTGCACAAATCTCAATGCAACGTCGTTATTCTGCGAGACGATCGCGAAGAAGAATTCGGTCAGCGCCAGCGGATCGATGTTTGGTGGGGGGGACTGCAAGCTAACGGTAGTTTGATGCTACTGCTAGCGCATTTGCTCCGGACGAGTAATGGATGGCGTGGCGCCCAGGTGTTTCTCAAACTCGTCGTCCCCCACGAAAGTGCCGCCCAAGCCGCTCGCACTAATCTGAAGGCAATGCTGGAGAACTGGCGCATCGACGCTCAACCGCAAGTCATCGTCGGAGAAAATCGACCGTTTCGCGATATCTTGCAAGAATCGTCTCGCAATGCCGACCTAGTGTTTTTGGGGATGGCAAAACCCGAAGAAGATCGAGACTATACCTCCCACTACGATCGCCTCGAAGAATTTGCCGCCGGTTTGCCGACCACGATCTTCGTCCTCGCCGCTCCCGATTTTGCCTTTGAAGAAGTACTCGAACTCAAATGATTCGACCTCTGGGGGAGAGGGGGACGCGGGGACGCGGAGATGGGGTGAGGGGGTGAGGGGGTGATGGAGAGGAAAAATTTACCCATTACACTTCCGATCGAAATCAAAAATTCAGAGAATTTCTATGGTTCAGTCGTAAATTTTTTCTCCCTTTCCCCCTTAACCCTTAACCCTTTTCCTCCAGATAATCTATGACGATAAATGACCTTTGGCTTCGCGCGCCACTTGGTCCGATTTATCCTCAGCCAGGGTGGTGAGGGCTTTGCGGGTGCGCTCGTCGTCAAATTGACCCAGGGCCTGAGCAACTCGGAACCGAATTTGCCAGTCATCGCAGGTGACAAAGGGGAGAAGTAGGGGAATGGCTCGCTCGTCGCCGAGTTCTCCCAACGCACCGAGAGCCATGCTCTGAACCAGTTCTTCTTGTGCTTGCAGGGCATCTGCGAGAATCTCGAACCCGCGCGCGTCGCCCATGCTTCCGAGAGCCGCCACCACGCTCAGTTTGATAATCCAATCGGAGGAAGCTTGGTAGAGTTGTTGCAAATCTTCGAGGGCTTCGGTGAGTTTGAGCGCGCCCAAGGCATCGGCAGCTGCGGCTTTGACGTCGAGTTCCGAATCGTTGTGGAGGCGATCGCGCAGGATTTCGAGGGAGGCGGCTAGGTCTTGGGTACCGAGGCTGGCGAGTTTACTCACGGCTGAGTAGCGGACCCGATCGTTGGCATCGGAAATAACCGGTTGAACCAGCTCGAATGCGATCGCCGGTTCGAGTTGACTGAGTTGATTGATACCTCGGATGCGATCGCCGAAGTTTTCAGAGGCAAGCAGTTGCCGAACGGACTCAGGAGTAGTGGTCATTTTTAATGTGGATTTTAAAGAAATGAGAAAAAATGATATTTTTAGATTGAAAAAGTGTTATGAAAATTGCAGCTTTTCGCCTGTATGAGAAAACCCCACACACGAGCGAGTTGGGTCTTGTGGAAAGTTGGGTTTCGTTAAAAACTCACCCCCACTCGATCGCCCTGCACACTCAAAAATTATTCCGTTTCCGCTGCCATCGCCCGAATGATGTCTCCCCGCGTCAAGATACCAATAACGCACTGGTTTTCATCTAAAACTGGCAATCGATGAATTTTTTTCTCGTGCATCAGTTTGGCCGCTTCTCGTAAAGAGCGATCGGGAGTGGTTGTTACGATCGAGCCTTTTGACATCACTTCTTCAACGGTTTGTCCGAGGGCTTTATGTAATTCTCGCTCGTATCGCGCGGGATTTTCCAAATAAATCACGCTATCGAGAATCGTAATATAAGCGGGTTCGGTCACGCCGGTTTCTCTCCACATCAAATCGGTTTCTGAGAGAATGCCAACTAAGTTTCCCTCAGCATCGATGACCGGTACGCCGCCAATTCGACGTTCGGCGATAATTTTTATCGCTTCTTGAATAGGAGTTTGGGGTTGTACGGTAATGAGATCGCAGCTCATTACATCTGCCACGGTTTTGGGCATTGTTTAACCATCATTTGCGATCGACATCTTTGGCTATCATACCGCTGTCCGTTACCGATACTGAGGTTCTTTGCAAGGGTAACGGGTTCTAGTTATCTCAAATCTATTTTTTGAGAATTGTTATACTCAAGGTACTTGTAAAGATTTATGTAGCGAATTCTCATCATGGCTCAAGTCAATGCTGGAGAAGCGCTTTCCGAAGGCGAAAAACCTTGCATTTTAGTCTGCCAGCATCGCTCGTGCGCTCAGCAGGGATCGGCTCGCACTCTGAAGGCGTTTGAACGCGATGCACCATCGGATTTTACCCTAGAAGGGAGCGAGTGTCTGGGACAATGCAGTTCGGGACCGACGGTGCGCGTCACCTCCGATGAAACCTGGTATTGTCAAGTCCAGCCGGAGGATGTGCCCAAGATTGTAGAACAACATCTCAAAGGAGGAGAGCCTGTTGAAGAGAAGCTCAATCCTCGCATTCATTTGCGAATGTACTATTAGACATCTGGAGGAAAAGGGTTAAAGGTTCAGGGTTAAGGGGAAAAGGGAGAAGAAATTCATGACTGAACCATAGAAATTGTATAAATTTTTATTTCGACCAAATGTCTATTAGACTTAGGCGCGAAACAGGATGCAATCGGATTCCCTCGGCAGCACGGAAACCTTATACAGTAGACTGAAACGGCAATCAGGGAATCCGATGAGAGATAGATACCGAATTCGTGCCAATGGAGCAAGTGCGATCGCCCTAGTTGCGGGAATGGCGATCGCATTGGCAACCTTGCCATCTGTTGCTCAAATTCCACCGACTTCCCTTGATACCATCGACATCGAACCGAACTCCGAACTTGACATTGAGCCAGAAACCGGAATCGAACTTGCTCCCGAACTCGATGGTGTCGATCCAGAAAATTTCTTTCGTTCGGGGGTAGAAAAAGCTCGTCGCCAGGACTACGAAGGGGCGATTGCCGATTTCGATCGACTTTTGGAGCTCAACCCGTTTGATTTTCGCGGTTACTACAATCGGGCGTTAGCGCGGGCCATTTTGGGAGAAAGCGAAGGAGCCATCGACGATCTCACCGAAGCCCTCGAACTCAATGCGTTCGATCCCGAAATCTATAACAATCGCGGGATTTTGCTCTACGGAGCGGGGAATTTTTCCGAAGCGATCGACGATTACAACCAAGCCCTCAAATTCAATCCCAATAAAGTCAATACTTACTACAACCGGGGATTGGCTCGCGCTCAAATCGGCGATCTCGAAGAGGCGATCGAAGATTACACCCAAGCCATTCAACTCGATCCCAATTATGCTGAAGCCTATAACAATCGAGGGATTGCTCGCGCTCAAATCAACGATCTAGAAGGGGCGATTCAAGATTATACCCAGGCAATCCGACGCAACCCCGATTTTGCTTTAGCCTATTACAACCGAGGGCTGGCACGAGCGCTACTCGGCGAACGGCAAGAGGCTCTGGCGGATTTACAAGCAGCAGCAGATAGATTTTTAGTGCAAGAGGATGCTGCAAACTCTCAAAGGGTGTTGGAGACGATACAACAGCTCGGGGAGATTTAAAACAATTCACTTAAAAAAGGCACTAAAAAACCCACGCCGCCCGTTGGCAAACGTGGGTTCCTGGTTAGGAGAAATGGGTAGAAACGCACCGATATGTGTCTAGAGTGCTGCAACCACGGCGCAAGTCACTTCAAACTCTTTTGCTAGAAGCAGTCGTGCTGGCAACACACAATTGAAAAACGAATTTTGGAGAAATACCGCTCTTATTATAGCCAAATTTCACTTCAAATTGCCGATACCGAATTCCGCAATCTTTCTCGATCGTTCGTGCCTTGAGGTTGCAAACGATTGATGTTAAGCCCGATCGCAAGTTTCAAGCTTGCATAATTTTCATTAAGTCAGACATATATATCTTTAAATCGATCGTTCGCAAGGTAAATAGCGAACTCGATCCACAAAAAATTCACATTTGAGCGGCTTCTGAGATGACCCATCCAAATTTTTTGCATTCAAGATTGGGAATTGCCTCTTTCTGCATTTCTCTTATCTTACTATTCCTCATTCTATTGTTAGATCCCATCGATTATATGAAGGGACGGATGTATATTCGATTTTTAGTCTTAGCTTTGATTGGCATCGGTCTGGCAATTTCCGGGATGTTCGCAAAACATCGAAATCGGCTTTTTCCCTTACTCGGATGTATTGTTAATACTGCGTGTTTGGTCGCGAGTCTGGCGATTCGCTAAATCTGTCACTCTCGAAAATCACCGAGTGCCGCTACGGGTCATTAAAAATGCGTCTTGAAAAGTTGAACGGGACGGAAACCGACACCGCTCACTTTTCGCAAAATGAACAATGCTTACTATACATCGCTTTGCTGCGTTTGAGAGCGAGTTTGTTATTTCTGCCGTGCTGCACTAGTTGTCGTGAGCTGATGTATGGTATGCCAGAAATCTTATGGGCGGAGTTAATTGAGCTGGGGAGCGTCAAAGAACTCGGGGAGAGCGATTCGGATCGGAGAATAGATCTGTATCGTTCCAGAGCGAGACCTGAGCATATCGAGCGTATCGAGATAGATCGGGAATTTCGATCGCAACGACCCAACCCATCGGGACCATGAGCGAAGCCCAGTGCGATCGCATCACCAACCATAGCACCTGCGATATCTCCGTACCGACAGTCGCCACAGCGCATTCTCCATGGGTAAGACGAGCGAAGCTGAATTTCAATTTATAGTAACCGTCACCTTGGTTAGGACAACACCGAACCATCGTGTAATTAACCCGTCGTCTGTCCCCCCCTTTCCTCCCCAGCAACGCCAGCCTCCCAAGGGAACGCCGACCGTTGGGGAGCAGGCGTTGCTGGGGGAGAAAGAAAGTAACTTCCAGCCCAAAAGGTTGAATTTTTACATAATTCCTCCGATTTTAAAGACTTCACAAAGCATTTCAAAATCGTTGACAGCGACCGTTCGGATTGAATATACCTGAGAAGTAGCAGGTTAATAAACAATTCAATCCCGTCCGCTTTGTGAAGTTGGCTTTAGTCAAATTTTTCAATCGGAAAACCACAGAATTATTAGCAGGAACAATCATGAAAGTTAAGCAGTCTTCAATCGTTTTTGGTTTACTCGCAGGAGGAGTTTTCTCTGCAATTATGGCTCCTGAAGCCCAAGCCGCAACATTCAGCATGACCGCTAAAGACGTTGTTGATGCGGAATGCTTGGGTTCCACTGTCTGCGAAAACGTGGGAACGGATGACTTCTTCAAAGTGACTGCAGGTTCCACCGACGGCGCTTATAAGGAACTCAGTGGTAAAGACGAGCGCGGCGTTCTCGGAATCGGTGTTTCGTCTACGGCTGGAGAAACTGTCTTCAACCGCTACGATAGCGCCGATCGGAATCACGCCGTCAAAACCAAAGCAGCTGATGGCGGAGATAACGTTCAGTCCTGGGGTGAAGTCGATAAGGACGAATTCCTCAAAGTCGATTTCGACGGCCCGGCTCTCTTGAAGCAGCTCGATTTGAGTACCTTGTATCACGGCACCCGAGGTGAAGCTGGCGCCCATGGTGACAAAGTCTCTGAAGCGGTGAAAATCACTGCCAACCTATTCGGTGGCGGCTTGGTTGAAGGTTTGTTGAAAGTCACAGGAGATACCACTGCGGAGTGGATTACTGGTGATAACACCGTACAAGCAGTCAATCTCTCGCCTGCAGCAAGTGGTGGCGGTGGCTCTTTCAGCGTCGCTAACCTCTTCGGTGATGCTTTGCTAACTGGTTTGAGCTTGACTCCCGACAGCGAATTCGGTTACTACACCATCAAAGATTCTGACTTCACCTTGTCGAAGATCGTGGTCGAGCAGCCTGGTGACGTCAAAGGTGTTTCCGCTTCCGTTCCCGAACCCGGAACCGTCAGCGCTCTCTTCGGTTTAGCCGCCGCAGCCGGTCTGAAACTGCGTCGTAATCCCGAAGGTGATGCTGCCTAAGTGGGGTTTCTGATTCGGTAGGTGTTAGATGTATAGCGCTACGCGCTTAGGTGAGGACGTTTAGAAACATTGCCCATTACCCAAAGGGGAAGACAGAGATGACGGTGTCCTAACGTATGTGCGTAGTGCTATGAGAGCAATGTAAGATCAAACTCTACAAACCCGGGCTGGTACTCTCCAGGAGTGCCAGCCCGGTTTTTAGGTTTAGACGATCGAAGTGTAAAGCCCTGACAAATTTTTGAAGATATGTGAAAAAAGTTTGTGTTCGTTGTTACAATAGCATCGAGGATTAACTCAAAGTTTTAAAAATCCGCTGCCAACTTGGGAAGGTGCAGCTTGGATTTCCTCAAAAATTAAACGACAACATTACCAATGTACGTCAGAGCCTGCCGCAAAGTCTTGGGTTGGCTCTTTTTTTATCGTTCGTATCTAGAATCGATCGCTCCCAATGCCGATCGAGGGCCATTCGTTGGGACGCTGCTGGTGTTGGCGAGCAAAGGGAGAGCGGTACTCGAAGGGTTGCACTCATCTGCTGGCATGGGCCAAATCGCCAAAGCGATCGCATCAATTGCCGAGCATCTGTAGCTGATAAAGGCTAGCGTACAACCCCCCTTGTTTCAACAGTTCCTCGTGATTGCCCGATTCCACGAGTTGTCCGCGCTTGAGGACGAGAATGCGATCGACGTTGCGAATGGTTGAGAGGCGGTGGGCGATCACGATCGCCGTACGCTCGGCTAATAATCGATCCAAGGCCTCTTGAATCAGGGCTTCAGTCCCCACATCCAGACTGGCAGTGGCTTCATCGAGTACTAAAACGCGGGGATTGCGGATGGCGGCGCGGGCAAATGCCAACAGTTGCTTTTGTCCTCCCGAGAGGTTAGTTCCCCTCTCCCGCAGTTGGGTATCGTAGCCTTGAGGCAAATCTTCGATGAATCGATCGATATTCGTTTGTTTGGCGGCGGCGTAGATTTGCGCCATCGAGTATTCTTCCCCCAGGGTGATGTTGCTTTTCACATCCCCAGCAAACAAAAAGCCATCTTGCAAAATCACCCCGAGATATCGCCGCAGTTGAGCTTGGGGAATCTTGCGAATATCGATGCCATCGATGAGAATGCGCCCTTTACTCGGTTCGTAGAGGCGGCACAGGAGGCGAATAATCGAACTTTTGCCCGCTCCCGTGGGTCCGACGAGAGCCACTTTTTCGCCGGGGCGAATGGTAAAGTCGAGGTCTTGAAGAACGTATTCATCATCTTTGTAGGCAAACGAAACACGATCGAACTGAATTTCTCCCACTTGCGGCTTGCCGTCGATGGCTTCTGGAGAATTCATGGAAATGGGGGTTTCCGCATCGCGAATTTCGATCGGTTCGTCGAGTAAATCGCTAATCCGTTCGACGGCAGTAAATCCCGACTGGATGGACGTAAATTTTTCGGCAAACTGGCGCAGGGGTTCAAAGAGGCGCTGGGCAAATAAAATAAACGAGACCAGCGTCCCCACTTCCAGGGCATTGTTCGTAACCCGAAGACCCCCCAGCCAGAGAACGCCGGCGATCGCCACCAGTGCAATCCATTCTAAGATCGCCGACACCATCGAATCGTGAAAAATCGTGCGATCGACTTCTTTGACGTAGCGTTGGTTGATTTGGCGGAATAACTGGGCGTTGAAGAGTTCTCGTCGGAATAATTGAACGATATTAATCCCCGTTAGATTTTCTTGTAAGACGGAGTTCAGGTTCGAGAGTTCTTCGCGGGCCCCATAGTTAGCTTTGCGGAACTGTCGCTGGAAGTACACCACCGCCACCGTCACCGGAATCAGCATCAGCAGAAGCATCAGCGCCAGTTGCCATTGCAGGGTAAACGTGATGATGACAATGGTGACGATCGAGGCAAAATCCGTGAGAATGCCAATTGCCCCAGTGGAGAAGACATCGCCGAGGGCATCCACATCGCTGGTGAGGCGGGTAATCAAGCGTCCGACGGGGGTGCGATCGAAAAATCGCGCCGATAGGGACGTGACGTGGACGAATAAATCGTTGCGAATATCGGCCGTCATCCGCTGTCCCACCTTTTGCACCAAAAATCCTTGGATGGAGGTCAGGGCAAGGCGAACCACAATTGTCAAGAAGAGCAACCCCGAAAGAATCGACAATCCTTGGGATAGGGTTTTACCTTCTAGGAGAGAAAAGGTGGATTCCTGGCGAATCAGGGAAATGGCTTCTCCAATCAGAATGGGTTGAATCGCCCCCGATAGGGATAGGGGGACGAGCAATGCCATGACGATGTAGAGTAGACGTCGATTGCGGCGAGCGTAGGGGACTAGGCGTAAAAAAAGTCGCCAATCGTTTTCGCGACGAGGTGTATGGGTGGAGGTAGATACAGTGGTCATTCAGGGCTAGAACGGGGGATTTAACTATAGTAGCGTGCCAAACGGTCTAGCTTGGACCGATCCCTCAAGGCTTTGGGCGTTCCTCCCGATCGTGCTCTCGATGGTTTCCGATACTCAATTTGAGTTTTATCGCAGTCGCCATCCAGATGAGGACACCAGAAATATTGCAAGTGCATTTTTACCCTTGCACCTCTGCCTCCTAGAGCAACTTGGGTGCATCTTTGCCGATATCCGCGCTGAACATGGCGACTGCTATATATGGTTACCAAGGTTTAGATTGAAACCGTCTATGATTTCAAGGTCTTCACCCTGGAACACAATCGGCATTCAACCCAAATGGCACCCATGAGTTCTACTCGATCGTAGTAAAATCGCTAGTGTCGATCGCACTTACACTCGTAAACGCCACCGACGCGAGCAACTCATTGCTCGATGCCACCCGAATCAAGGCATGATTTTGGCTTTCGAGGGAAGTCGGATCTTCGCTGGTTCCCTGAACGATGGTCAGGTCGGCAAAGGTCAATCCTCCCGCCAATCCAATCGCATCCACACCATCTTCGAAATCGAGAATCAAGTCCGTTCCGTTCCCAGCAGCCACCACAAAGGTATCGTTTCCGGTAAATCCCGTCAGCGTGTCGCTTCCCGTACCGCCATCGATGGTGTCGTTCCCCGTTCCCCCGATGAGTACGTCGTTATCGCCGTCGCCGTTGAGGAGGTTGCTACCGGAGTCTGCCGCCGGAGTGACGAGCAGTTGTCCCCGTAACTCACCAGAGGGGTTATTAGCTGTATGGAGGTTGAAGTAAGAAGTGCCCGCGACGACGGCAGCCACTTCCGAAGCATTGAGCTCGAAGGTCCCGCTAATCGTCCCCGAGTTATCCCCATTATCGGTGACTGTGAGGTTGCGGACGATCGGACCGTTGAACCCAGCAGCCCCAAAATGAATGTGTACCGAACTAGCCGGATTTCCCTGGCTATCGGTTTCTCCCACCACTTCCAGGGCACTGGTGAGATTGCTAAAGGTGCCGCTCACCGTGAGTTGAGTGCCGACCAGGGTGGCGGTGACGCTACCGGTAGCTGCGGTATCGGGAACGGGTGTTTCAGCGACTTCCTGGGCTTCGGTGAGTTCGACGGTAGCCGGTGCGGCGAGGGTATCCAAAAATCCAGCCACTAAGAAGTCGTTGCCATCGCCTCCGGATAATTGGTCGTCCCCCACACCACCGCTCAAGAAATCTCCACCTTCTTCGCCAAAAACGCGATCGTTTCCTTGTCCGCCAAACACCAAGTCATTGCCCACGCCGCCAAAAACGCGATCGTTGCCTCGGTTGCCAAACACTGCATCGTCTCCGAGTTCCCCCACCACTCTGTCGCTGCCATCTAAACCTAGCAACACGTCATTCCCGGCAAACCCTAAAACGCTTTCGGCAACCTCCGTTCCTAGCAACACGTCGTTGCTTAACGTTCCCAGAACATCCAGGGAAATGGTAAAACTCGCCACCTGATAGCCGGGAAGGGTGAAATCCGCTCCGGAAAATCGTTCCGAGTCTAAAATTCCTCCACTGCCGACGGGATTGAAACCCGGATGCAATTCCACTACCCCATTTTCCGTCACCCCAGTATTGGGGCTTTCCTGACCGAAAAATGCCGTATTCGTCGGACTTTCATCGTTAACTTCCGAACCGGCATCGAGAACCTGGCTGCCAGCGACGATGAAGTTTGCACCGATGAAATTCCCCGCTTCATCGAAGATTTCGTGGGCAAGGGGGTTGCCGTTGGCAATAAACGCATCGTTACTGGGAATAATCATCGATGCGTAGTTGAAGTAGCGGCTGGTGGGGGTCGTGCTTTCAAGCGTAAAGGTTTCGCTGACCGCATCCCCGGGTGCAATGGGACCGCCATCGAGGATAGTAGCTTGTGCCCCGCCAAACCCGCTTAAGTCGAACTCCGTGGAAATCAGGGCGGTATCGCCATCTTCAGCCAAACTTTCCAAACCCGGAGAAACGGGACGACCGCGATCGTAGGTATCGAACTCGCCATTGTGGATACCGACCCAAACCGGGGTGAGGAAGTTACCATTTTCGGGGGCGAGGTTTTCAACGGTCACGGTAAATTGCGTTTGAACCATGATGGAGATTTAAAATCGTAGTTGTAACGATTTTAAATATAAGCTGAGAAAAATGAGTTTTTGCTGAGATATTCATGAAAATAAAACTGAATCATCTCAAATTTCAAATCGCCGTTCAAAGAGTGAAATATTTTTTATTTTTTTGAATTTAGTTTGCGCTCGAAGTCGACTGAAATTCGTGCTGACCCTTCGATCTTGAATGCAATCGCCTATATTTTGAGAGCTGAACGTTTTTTGAACCGGTGTTTTTTTGACACGTTCGCTCGAACTATAAACCCAGATCGATTGGATTCTATCTCGATCGAAAACGCAAGAAATCGGTTCGTTTTCTAGAATTAATTTCCCAGGGATAAATAATGCAAAGTGCGAGTTGAGTCCAGGTTGAGGGTGCTGGTGACACCTTAGAAGCAATGCTCATTTGTCAAGCCCTCAGTAGGTAGGCACTGAAAAGCTGTGTTATGTTGCAATTTGTAAAATAACTCCGATTTCTCCTGGAGAGAGGAGTTGAAGCTATTTACATTTAGTTACATAGGTAAAGATTTTAACGCCCACCTACTTATACTTCGTGTCATCAAGCCATAAACGATGCCAATCTAGTGCAGCACGGCAGAAATAACTGACCAGCTCTCAACTCCTGAAAGCTATGTAGACTCGGAATTTTTAATTTTTCATTTTTAATTCCGCGTAGCGGCACTAGTGCAGCACGGCAGAAATAACGACCCAGCTCTCAACCGTTGAGAGCTATACACAGTAAACATTTTGCATGTTTCATTCGGCGAAACCGCGAGCGGTGTCAGTTTCTGTCCCGTTCAACTTTTCAAGACGCATTTTTAATTCCGCCTCGCGGCACTAGCCAGCTTCCTTCGATCGACGAATACTCATACCCCACACCCGCCCGTCATGACCCATTCCGGGTTGGCCTTGACAAAAAGCGCATAGAATGAGTTAGGATTAGGCTAACTGAATTCTAAGAGACTTTCAGCTGTCATTTGCGATTGCTCGAGATGGGGAACATGACCGCAATTTTCAATCCAAATCAGCTGAGAGTTGGCGATCGCCCGCTCGAATTTTCCGGCATCTTTTGTTCCCAAAATTCGATCGTTTCTGCCCCAAAGAATCAGGGTCGGTACATCGATTTGTCCCAAACGTTCGCGAAACGAGCCGTAGCCGCCACTTTTGGTAAAGGAAACCAGAGCTTCGTGCCAACCGGGCATTTCCAGATGCAATGCCGCACACAGTTGTGCATCTTGGGAATTGAAGATTTTATCGTAATAAGCGGTTTGACTGATTTTGCGACG
The DNA here is from genome assembly GCF_057467645.1 of Zarconia sp. Lineage (NCBI taxonomy): Bacteria > Bacillati > Cyanobacteriota > Cyanophyceae > Oscillatoriales > Zarconia > Zarconia sp. Next base: position 37,047 of record NZ_JBRJXU010000080.1, on the reverse strand, counting down.
AACTTGAGGGCGGCGGAGAAATTCCGTGGCGAGGCGATCGAAGGGGGGAATCAAAAACTTGCCAATCACCGGTCCCTTTGCCAGTCCCGCACTGTCGAGTAAGACCAGTTGAGATACCGCATCAGGGTAGGAGAGGGTAAAGTCGATGGCTGCGGCCCCTCCCATGGAAGCGCCTACTAAAATAACCGGTCGAGCGATGAGGGTTTTCCAGAAAGAATAGAGGTGGGTTTTAATATCTGTGAGAGTAAAGGAGTTCCCAGCCGTGCGATCGGTAAAGCCAAACCCGAGTAAATCGAGCGCCCAGGTTTCTCGTTTTTCGGCGAGCAAAGGGAGCAAGCGGCGAAATTCAAACACCGAACTATCAAATCCGTGGAGTAATAAAATCGGCGTGGGTTGGGTATTGCCTTGACGAACGTAAGTGGTATAGATGGGAGACTTAACCAGCGGTGTGGCGATCGCAGCATTCTCGATTTGTTGCGCCAAATTCAGGGAAGTGGATTCCGAGAGGTTTTTTGCCGTTGTGGGAAGGAAAGAAGGAAACATTATGGGAAGGCTGGTTAACGGATAGATGAGGGTTTGACCCTCATCGTTAATTGTCAATCGTCCATTGTTCATTATCCATTCTCTCGTCCCCATTTCTCGATTTAGCGGCCAAACTTGCAAGAATGTCCGCAGCCGTTTGAGTGCCAACACCGTAACACGATCGCTTGCGCCAACCGAGAACCGGCAGGTGTCCGGCGGGTGCATCCAGACTGAAGCGCAAATCTTCGTAATACAGCCAGTTATCCCGGCTGCGCCAACCGACGAGATCGCAAAATGCAGCGTAATCCCCACCCACTTCCTGCCAAATCCACTGTTGCACCGAAAAGCCGAACCGTCCGTTGCTGTATTCGTACCACAGCCAATCTAAAGTTTGCCAATCCGTGGAGGGAAAGTTCTCGATATCTTCTGGGGTCAGCCAGCCGTCTGGTTCTCGCCGCATCCCCTGCAACATCAGCGATCGGGTCGTCGTATCCGCATCTTGCCACCGTCCGGCAGCCAGTAGTGCTTGCAACTCACTGTAATCCAAACCCACTTCAGAGAGTGACTGCCTTGGGTTATCCTCACCCTTCCCGGCTTCGATCGTTTCCAGATAAGACAGCATCTGCCCTATTCGATCGGGGTCAACGCGGGTCAGCCACTCAAGGACCCAGTCGAGTTGAGATTGTAAGTATTGACGTTCTTCCCAAGCCGCCTTTGTTGCGCCTTCCAACTGCGAGTGCAGTGCATCTAGCTTCCGTTCTAAATCCGAGAAGCGATCGCCATCGAACTGCCCGGACTGACATTTCATCCACATCCTTCTGGCCCAATCGATCCGTTCTCGTTCGATCGGGGATGGTGTATCAGCCGAACCCACAACCCAACCGCAAACCGGACAATTCCATGGAAAGGTCGATTTCAATGATGTTAAAGAGGTATCGCAAACCCAACAAGTCTCAAGATTGGCGACTTCGACTCGAATGAATATCGCACCGGTGGGGAGTTGATAGCCGTCGAGGTCGCCGGATTTCCACTGTCGCCATGCTTTTTTGTAGGAAATGCCCTGGCTGCGGGCGTAATCTGCAAGTTTTCTCGTGGGATATTTTCGGTCTTTTGCCATGAACGCTCACCTATTACCTTAATTTCTTCGATCGAATTGAGGAGAAAAAATTTACTCGGACTCAAGATTTAATTTAGAAAAATTTTATTTTTATTTGAGCGACTTCGCCAGTACAAACTTCCAGCACTTCATGACCTTTTGTCGGAAATGCTCTGGCTGCAGGCGTAATCTGCAAGTTTTTGGGATATTCTCGGTCTTTTGCCATAAACGCTCACTTATTACCTCATTTTGTTCGATCGAAGTGAGGAGAAAAAATTTACTCGGACTCAAGATTTAATTTAGAAAAATTTTATTTTTACTCGATCGACTTCACCCGTACAAACTTCCAGAACTTCATGCCCTTTTGTCGGAAATGCTCTGGCTGCGGGCGTAATCTGCAAGTTTTCTCGTGGGATATTCTCAGTCTTTTGCCATAAACCCTCGCCTATCACCTCAATTTTTTCGATCGACGTGAATATCCATAAAACTTTACTCAAACTCAAGATTTAATTTAGAAAAATTTTATTTTTATTCGATTAACCCGGACTCAAGATTTAATTTAGAAAAATTTTATTTTTATTCGATCTACTTTTCCCGTAAAAACTTCAAGGACTTCATGTAAATTTGACTGCACTTTAACAAAAAATTAATGCAAAATTCATAGAAAATAATATATCGATTTATCATCAAAATTTAGAGTTTTTCAGCTTGAATTTACGTAAATTTACAGAGTAAGTCTTCCAAGTAGCGATCGCTGTGGGGTTTATCGATTTGAAACCATAAAGTTATGAGATTCGATCGCTCGATCGCGTTGTAAAATCAGCACTTTTTCGTCCCTAAGTCCCCTTGTCTAAATTTTGCAATAGCTTTAAACGATCGAGATTGACATCCAAGCTCACCATTACCTAAATCTGTATAACTACGTAACTTTACATCTGGCATCGATCTAAGCCCTCGAATTAATGTCGACAGCATTGACTGTGAAATTCAAGGATATTCGCTAGGCATCTCAAAGAAAATACTAGTTGAAACATCCAAATAGAGTTTGTAACCTGGGTGGGTAGAAATCGATTTTTCAAATTCAAAACTTTTGAGGTTTAGCCCAACTTCAAAAGAGGATTTACGAAACAGTTAGTTTTGATTAATTAGAGGTGTTATATGTCGCCCCAAGAATTTGACTTTGACAAACTCACACACGGTGGTTTATCTGCAAACAATATCAACGAACCCCAGTTTGCCAGCCAAGTTTCAGAAGACGAACTGATCGCCCACCTGCTCTTCAATGAAACCCAAGGTGGACGGGCATCTGATACCTCCTCAGAAGGCAACGATAACAACGGATGGCTGCGCAACGGCTCCACCTTTGAAGCCGTTGGAGGAGACTTAGGCGGTATCCTCAACCTCGATGGCAGTGACGATTACGTACGAATTGGCAACTCCTCGGACATTAACCTGGGAATCCAAAGCCAGCGTACGATCTCAATCCGGTTCAAAGTAGACGATAAAGATATTGCCGATCGCAAACAAGTCATTTACGAAGAAGGCAATGCCTCTCGGGGACTCAATATCTATATCGATAACGGCAACCTCTACGTTGGCGGTTGGAATCGTCCCAGTAGCGAGAGTCGCTGGTTGGGAACCTATCTCAACACCGAGGCCATTTCCTCCGACACCTGGCATCACGTCACCCTCGTTCTCGATGGCGATGAGACCAAACAATCCGGAGCATTTTCGGCTTACCTCGATGGAGAGAAATTCGGAGACGGGGAAGGTTCGCAACTGTGGGAACACCGCCAAGCCACGGGAATTGGCGCATTGGTTGGGGGTACTCGCTTCCACGATGGATTCTCTAGCGGAAGCGGTACTCAAGCCTTTGCCGGCAGCCTCGATGATTTGCGCATCTATAATCGCGTCCTCGACGATACCGAAATTATGGCCCTGGCCAATCCCGTTGCCGATTTAGTCACCCACCTCGAATTTGACGAAACAACTGGAACGAAGGCAGTAGACACCTCCGCTTACGGCAACGATAACTTCGGACGACTGCGCAACGGTGCCACCATGGAAGCCGCTGAGGGAGACTTAGGAGACGTCCTTAAGCTCGATGGCAACGACGACTACGTCCTGATTCCAAACTCCACCGATATTAACCAGGGAACCCACGGCCAGCGTACGATATCGGTCAAGTTCAAAGTAGACGATAAAGATATTACCGATCGCAAACAAGTCATTTACGAAGAAGGCAATGCCTCTCGGGGACTCAATATCTATATCGATAACGGCAACCTCTACGTTGGCGGTTGGAATCGTCCCAGTGGCGAGAGTGGCTGGTTGGGAACCTATCTCGACACCGATGCCATCTCCTCCGACACCTGGCATCACGTCACCCTCGTTCTCGATGGCGATGAAGAATCCGGAGCATTTTCGGCTTACCTCGATGGAGAGAAATTCGGAGAAGGGGAAGGTTCGCAACTGTGGGAACATCCTCAAGCCACGGGAATTGGTGCATTGGTTGGGAGTACCCGCTTCCACGATGGGACCTCTACCGGAACCGGTACTCAAGCCTTTGCCGGCAGCCTCGACGATTTGCGTATCTATAATCGCGTCTTGACGGCAGAGGAAATTAAATATTTGTGCAACAAAGATCTGATTGCCACAGACGATATGGCGGAGGTGGATGAAGATACATCCATCACTCTAAGCGCCGACTACCTACTCAATAATGACAGCGGCTTCGATTCTTCAAAAATTATCGAAGTGGGGAATGCCGAAAACGGAACTGTCGAACTCAACGATGATGGCAACGTCGAATTTACCCCCGACCCCGACTTCCCCAACTTGGAGGAGTTGAATGACGATGGCTATGGCGAAGCTAGTTTTAGCTATACCATTAGCGATGGTAATGGAGGGACCGACATGGCAACGGTCAACGTGAAGGTGAATCCCATCAACGATGACCCCGTTGCCACAGACGATATGGTGGAAGTGGATGAAGATATGTCCATCACTCTAACCCCCGACGATTTACTCTTACTCAATAATGACTACGATGTCGATCGCGACACGTTAAAAATTATCGGAGTCGGGAATGCCACCAACGGAACAGTTGTGGAGGATGGGAACGGTAACTTTGAATTTACCCCCGACCCCGACTTCCCCAACTTGGAGGAGTTGAATGACGATGGCTATGGCGAAGCTAGTTTTAGCTATACCATTGACGATGGTAATGGAGGGACCGACATGGCAACGGTCAACGTGAAGGTAAATCCCATCCACGATAACCCTGTTGCCGTAGACGATAAGGCAGAGACGAAGAAAGATACGTCTATCACTCTAAGCCCCGACGACAATGACTACGACGTCGATCTCGACCCGTTAGAAATTACTGAAGTGAAGAATGCCGTTAACGGAACTGCCGAACTCAAGGATGATGGCAACGTCGAATTTACCCCCGAGACAGGCTTTGTTGGTGAAGCTAGTTTTGACTATACTATTAGCGATGGTAATGGAGGGACCGACACGGCTACCGTCGACATTGACGTCAAGCCTACAGGAGCTGTGCCACTGGGAACGAATGTAGGCGGTCTGAGTTATTGGTCGAACCTGCGAGGGCTTCTCGATGTCTTCAAGTCTTCGGGTTCCTGGTTAACTCAAGAGGGTGGAACTTGGAGTACCGGAGAAGAACACTTATTAGATCTCGATGAAAACGGTTGGGTCCGCTCGCTCCCCACTCCTCAAGATGGCGTAGAGTACGATGTCGCCAGCGTCCTCACGGGTCAGTTCGACCCGGCCCACGGCGATCGCTACGTGGTTCTTTACGATGGGGAAGGAACCCTCGAGTATCGTTTTGCTGCCACCAAAGACGAGGCTGCCTCTAGCCCCGGTCGCGACGTTCTCGATGTCACCCGCACCGATAAGTCCCTCTTGGTGAAAATCACCTCCACCGATCCCAACGATACCGGGGACTACATTCGCAATATTCGCATCGTTCCCGAAGCCTACGAAACCACCTACGAAACGGAGATTTTCAATCCCACCTGGATCGAAAAAACCGATCCCTTTGAATCCGTGCGGTTCATGGATCTGATGTCCACCAATGGCTCGTCGTTAAGCGAATGGAGCGATCGACCCCAACTCGACGATTACACCTTCGATCACACGGGAGCTCCCGTCGAACTCCTGGTGGACTTTGCCAATCGCGTTGATGCCGACCCCTGGTTTACCCTTCCCCATGAGGCCACCGATGAATTTGTCACCAATTTTGCCCAATACGTCAAAGACAATCTCGATCCGGACCTGGATATCTACGTTGAGTACTCCAACGAAGTTTGGAACTCTCAATTCTCTCAAGCACAATGGGTGACCCAGCAGGCGAACTTAGAGTGGCCCGATTCTACGGACTCGAACTTTACCCAGCGTATGGATTGGTATAGCAAGCGCACCACGGAAGTGATGCAAATTTGGGATGACGTGTTCGATACCGATAAAGAACGAGTCATCGGCGTGATGGGAGCGCAAGCGGGTAACAGTTGGACGGGAGATCGAACCCTCGACTACCACTGGACGGATAACCCCCTATCCCACGAGGAGTACGGCATCGACGCCATTACCATTGCCCCCTATTTTGGCGGGTATATCGGGAATCGGCAGCACGAAGCCCAAATTGAGAGTTGGCTCGACGATGCCGATGGTGGACTCAACAAGCTCTTCGACGAACTCACCCACGGTGGCGTGCTCAGGGATGCGCCGGAAGGGGGTGCTTTGCAACAAGCCTTCAGCCGCATGGACAATTACGTCGAGATCGCGGACGAACACGGGTTAGATTTAATTGCCTACGAAGGAGGTCAGCACCTGGCTGGAACCGGTGGCGTGCAGAACAACTCTGGCATTAGCGATCTCTTTATCGCCGCCAACCGCGATCCGCGCATGGGTGAACTCTATAAAGAGTATTTTGAAGGGTGGTACGAGCGCGACGGAGGCTTATTCGTTCACTTTAACGATGTTGGCACGCCGAGCAAATGGGGCAGCTGGGGAGCTCTCGAGGATATCAACCAGACCAGTTCGCCGAAATACGATGCCCTGATGGATTTACTGGGTTAATTCTTGGGCAGGTTTTGGGAGTAGCGGGAAACAGATAAAACGAAACGTTTTCTCTTCTCCCGTTCCCCCCTCCTCTTCCTAGTCCCCAAATATCTTTCCTGTCTCTGGCTAGGAAAAGATACTTGGGGACTTAAACCCGTATATATACGTAAAATAGAGGCAATCTTTCACAAAAACCGATCGAAAATAATTAAAATCACGTAAAAATGTGCCCTTTTTTTCGTCTAAAATATCCGTGAAATTGCGGTTGTTGCGATTTCAAGGAGTTTGCGGTAAGGTTTCAAGAGAAATCAGGGGATTCAGGTTAATTTTGAGGCGATAAAATTTCGACCGAGCTCGAAGTCAACCCCAGTCGAACGATCGCTCTAATTCCTGTTCTTCCCAGAAGAGCGTACTAGTCACCCAAATAATAATTGACGCTCGCAAATCTAAATATTTTGGGGAGAGATTCTAGCAGCTCGATGCCAACCAACAAACGTTAAATCCGGTCGCGTCGGATTCGATCGCCTACAGAGATCGAAAATCTGAAAAATCGGTGCATCCCGAGACATCTTGAATCGATAAATTCGTTCCATTGTACGGAGCGATATCAGGTTTTATGTAAATTTAGAGTATGCCGTTCCCCATGGAGACCGAAACCCTTGCCTCGGCTGTTATCTCCCCATTAAAACTATTTGCGAGTCGGAGGTGTTTGGGAAACCTCTATTCCTCGGAAAATAAGATTATCGTCGCCCAGTGCGATCGCGAACGGCTTGCATCCCTCGAACCCCTGACGGGATTGGCGGTTTACGAATTTTCACCGGATAATTCCCGCCCGTGGGGAACGATCGCCCCCCTAGGAGAAAGTGACGAAAGCGACGATGCCGAGATGGTGGAACTTCACCAACCGCCGGCGTTTTGCCTGGGATTTTTGGTCCTTTCCGATGCCGGACGGCAACAGCTTGCCTCGTCGATCGCGTGGTGGCGCGATCGAGGCGGTGAAGATTCGATTCCCGAGGCGATCTTCCTCGAATTGGGAGACGATCTCGAAGCGGGACGGGCGCAGTTCTGGCAGCAAATCGCCCATCGCCTTGCCAGGGAGACACTCAGCCTCGCCACCCGGTTGAGCACCCTACAGCAGCAGTACCTGGAACTGAGAACCCGCCACGAAACAATGCAAAATGCCGTGGCTGGCATTGAAGCATTTCTCTCGACAGCCCAGCTTCCTCCCCTGGAACTGGCCTTTGAAAACCCTCCCGCATCTGTTACCACCCCAGAGACAGGCGTCCTCACTCAACTCACTCAACTGTTGCCCGTCTCCTCGAGGGGGTTAGCAGCCCTGGACTTGTACGTCGCAACCATCGATCGCAGCAGCCAGGGGATTCTGCGAGTGACCCTGGAAACCACCGACGATCGCACCCGGTTGGCAAGCTGGCAAATCCCCTACACCCATCTGCTGCCGGGGTGGTTCGGCTTAGACTTACCCACCGTGGATATGAGTCACCCCCGCGATGTGGAGTTGTGCCTGGAGTGGAAGACGCAAGCCGGTTCCGCCCCGGTTTTATCTTTGGGGGAACCCCAACCCCTGCCGGAATTTCGGGCCACCTTCGTAAATCAAAAGAGCGATCGCGGTCTTGCATTTCGCCTGTGGCAGGGCTTACCCGGTACCCGCCGGGTGATGAGTCCCCACTCCGATTCCCCCCAGTCTGGGGGAATTTTGGGCAGTGGCGTTACTTCCAGAGTATTAGAAATTACCCCCAACTCCGACGAGGCGATTCAAATTCTCGAAGATGGCGGTAAAATCCTCACCAAAGCGCGATCGCAAACCCCCACCATTGCCATGCTGCCCTTCTGCATCTCGCCGGAGGCAACGACCGTTCGGGCAACCGTCGCCACCGAAGATCCCGAAGCCGATATCGTCGAATATGCCATGGCTGTCATTGCCGAAGGTTGTGACCCCATTCCCTGCTTCGAGAACGGGGAGGGGGCACTGGCATTTTCCGGATGGGTTCCCATAAAACCCAACGAACCCCACCAAATTGGCATGACGTACCCGGCTGCCGACTTCGCCCACCTCGCCATCGCCACCCGAGTTCCCTCCGGCAGTTCTCCAGAACATGCCCGGGCGACTTGGCACCGCTTCACCATCGGCGATCTCCCCCATCCCGAAACCCAAACCCCGACTCCCGCCCCAAGTAAGGCCTCCGGAAATACTCAGATTGCCGACTATCCCCGCGTCCTCCATCCTCGAGATGCGATCGCCCCAGAAACCGCACCCCTGAGTCGGGCAGATATCGCCAAGCTGCGGGAAGCCTTGCCCCCTTCCAACCGGGTGAAATTCGTCAATAACAACTCCAAGATCGAAGTTTGGCCGATGGTCTGGACGAATACCGTCGCCATTCTCCCCCATGCCATTCCCCAGGGGGCGACAGGAGTTTGGACGCAGGTCTGTACGGAAAATCAAGAAGCTGTGCCTGTCGAATACGCGATCGCCGTTGTGGCGGCGGACGACGACATCAGCGCCCGCAAAGCCATCGACGAAGAAACGAACTTCTCCGGCTGGCAGTGCGTCGAACCCTATACTCCCCAGGAAATAGCCGTTCAACTCGATACCCCGGCAGATCGGGATTATCACCTGGTTCTCTCCACTCGGGTTACCGAAGGCGTCTCCAAAAAAGCCTGGGCGCGATGGACGGATATCCAGCCTCTCTTTCCCGATACGCCCCGCCCCACCTCACCCCGCCTGACGCTTCCCGAAACGGTCGAGTTGCGAGAGGTTCCGCCTCCCTCGCCACGGGTGAAGCAGCTCAACGATCGCGAGACGATCGAAGTCTTTCCCATGCCCCAAGGGGAAACCGTCGCCATCCTGCCGGGGGCGGTACGTCAGGGGGTGGTGAAGGTCAAGACGCGGGTTTGCACGGAAAATGCCGAAGCCACGGAAATCGAATATGCGATCGCCGTTGTGGCAAATGACGACGATCTCAGTGCCCGTCAGGGGATAACCGAAGATGGCGCGGCATTGGGCTTTTCCGGCTGGCAGCGGCTTAAACCCTGTACTCCCAAGGAGATTAACGTCAAACTCGAGACCCCTGCCGACGCCGATTACCATCTGGTTCTGGCAACTCGCCTTCCCAAAGGGGGATCGACTCACAAAGCTTGGGCGCGGTGGGTGGATGTGCGGTTGGAGTTGGAGGGAACAGACGCGGGGACGCGGTGATGTGGGGAGGGGGAGAGAGTTGTATGGTGAATATTCGTTCTTTTAAAGAATTGAGAGTCTGGCAGAATGCGATGAATGTGACAATGACAATTTTTGAGCGAACGAAGTCTTTTCCTGTCGAAGAACGTTTTTCTTTGACAGACCAGATAAGACGTTCGTCGCGTTCTGTGGCAGCGAATTTGGCAGAAGCTTGGCGAAAACGGAGATATCCCGCAGCATTTATTAGTAAACTCTCCGATTGCGAAAGTGAGGCGGCCGAAACTCAGACGTGGGTCGAAATTGCGCGTCGGTGCGGGTATTTAACTCCACAAGAAGCCGAATCTCTCGATCGGAAGCTAGAAGAGATATTAGCCCAATTGGTCAAAATGGCTTCACAGCCAGAAAAATGGACCATCAAGTACCCTACCTCAATTGGTAACAAGAAATCGTGAACGCACTAACCTCCTCCTTTTCCGATTCCCCGTCCCCGCGTCCCCCCATCCCCGCGTCCCCGCGTCTCCCCCTCACTCCCCAAATCGCGATCGTCATTCCGGTGTACAAACACAGCGTCCTGGCGGGGGAAGCGATTCGGTGTGCCCTGGAACAGGAGACGGAATTTGCCACGGCGATCGTTTTGGTGAATGATGGCTGTCCGTTTCCGGAAACCGATCGCCTCTGTCGGGAGTTTGCCCGCGCCCACCCCAATCGAATTGTCTATTTACACCGTCCCAACGGCGGATTGAGTGCGGCCCGCAACACCGGCATCGATTTTGCCCTCGCCACCTGGCCGACGGTGGAAGCGATTTATTTCCTCGATGCAGACAATCGCATTTCCCGCGCTACCCTCGATCGCACCTTCCGAGTCTTACTGGAAAATCCCGAGGAGGTGGGCTGGGTGTATCCCTCGATCGATATGTTCGGCTGCGACTGGAACGGCGACTACGGCGGTGACTACTCCGTATTGCGACATCTGAGGCGCAATATCTGCGAGGCCGGGAGTTTGGTGCGTCGGGCGGTCTTTGAAGCGGGATGTCGCTACGACGAGTCGATGAAGTTGGGGTACGAGGATTGGGAATTTTGGTGGCAAGCGGTGGAAGCGGGATTTCGCGGCCGGCATTTGCCCGAATTCGGCTTTGGGTATCGTCGCCGTCCCGAAAGTATGGTGAAAAATTCCGATCGGGACGGGGAAGCCATCCTCCACTACATGCGCGATAAACACCCCGCCCTGTTTAAACCCCGGACGCTGTTGGGTTGGGAACAGACGGAAGCCCCCCGCTACGCCATCGTTTTGATTGATGTGGGACGAGTTGTTCTCACCACCGATCCCGATCTCGAAGAACCGGAAATTACTTTCGACGAATACCAACAACACTACCATCGCGCCCGATCGATTGGGGCCCGCTACCACCGACCCCCCTTCGTCGCCTTTCTGAGCCGTCCGGTTCTGCGATTTCTCCAGCGTCGGAGACTGGTGCGATCGCTCTTCTGGCATTTGGAAATGGCATTGAGTGGGGACAAAAATCCCGAAACGATCGCCCACTTCGCCCAGTTAACGATCGCCCCGGAAGCCTCTCCCGGCGAACTGGAAGTCCGGGTAAACACCTCGACAGCATCCGATCTAACCGACCATTTACTGATGGTAACGGTGGAAACCCTCGACGACTGCCTCACCGATACCACCCCCGAATGGCTGGCTAGCTTGCAAACGCCCCACCCCCTGCCGCAACTCTACCACCTGCGCCTGAACGTTCCCCGTTTTACGAAAGGACCGATCGAAACCGGGGGGGCGATGGAGGGGCTTCTCCACACAGTGGCGAACCTGAGGAAAAGCCTGGGGAAGGAAAAATCTTGGAACTGGCGCGCCGAACATATGCCCCCGCGCCATCGCACCTTTGAAGACCCCCGATCGATTCTCGAATCTAAAGCAATTTACCCGATCGTCCCCCCACCGAGTCGGCGGCAACTGGGGTTGATTCTGCCGAGTTCGGGAGAGTCTGGGGAGATGGCCCTAAATTTGGCGACCCTCTTCAAAGCCGATGGCTGGCAGGTGCATTTGTTTGTGTTCGGCGATCGATTGACGAAATTACCCGCTTGGAAAGATACCGTAGAAACCATCAATTTCTACGACGATCCGATGCTGGATCTCGATCGAGATTCGACCTATATGGGCGGTTCCTTGAAAGAGTGGATGGTGCGCCCCATCAAGCATCGAGTGGGGGTGGGTTTGCTGTGTTGGTTGGATGCGATCGTCAATCTCGGTAGCGATGCCGCCCACGGGGTGATGGGGTTGTTGCGGCGATCGGGGGTGGAAACCCTTGCCCTGGTTGGGGAGAAGCCACCGCAGCCGTGGGGTCGCACTGACGATTATCACGCCCTGACTTTGGGATACGAGCACGCTTACAATTTGGTGATTCCAGTATCGGAGTCGATCGCCCGGTGGTGTCACGGGATGGGGATTCCCGAGGCGAAACGAACGCCAATTCCCGATTTTAGCGGTTCCCAAACCGATTGGGTGAAGGCAAATGGGGGTTTGTTCGATCGCCTGGATGCCTTGATGGCGAAGAAAGAGGAACCGGCACAATCTGCCCCATCCCAGCCACAACAAAGTGCGGGGGGCAATACAATTAAACGGGCGGGCAAACGCAAAGTAACGTTTCTTCTGAGTACCGGACGCTGCGGCAGTACCCTGGCGCAACGGTTGCTGAACGCCTCCCCAGAAACGGTGATTTGGGGGGAACACGAGGGCTTTTTACGGGGGGTGGCCCAAGGGTATTTTGAAGTGTGCAACAGCCCAAATTTGAAGGCTGCGGTGTTCGATCGCCCCGGCAGATTTGCCACCCACCGGGTGATGGATAAGGAGAAAATCGCCCAGACGAATATTTCCTGGATGAATCATTTCGATCGGGATTTCTTGAAAGCGTCGTTTCGCGGGCAAATTGAATCGCTATTTTGCGATCGCCTGCCGGAGGAGATTACCTGTTGGGGGTTTAAAGAAATTCGCTACGGTGTAGACGGCGACGATCGCACCATCGATATGCTGCTAGAACTGTTTCCCGAGTCGCGCAACGTGGTGGTGACTCGCCATCCTTGGGATACGGTGGTCAGTATGATAACGGCGTGGAATGAAGATTTGGTCGATCGATTGTTGAAAAACCCGTCAGAACGCGGGGTGACGCAACTGGTCAACCTCGCCGAGAACTACCTCAGTAAATGGTCGGAGCAAAATCAAATTTTACTCGACTACGTGGAACGTTTTCCCGATCGATTTATTAGGTTGCGCTACGAAGATTTTCGGACTCAGTTTAGCGATAGAGTCTTCAATTTTATGGGAGTTTGTTGTCCCGAGAACGTTAAAGATGTGTTGGAGAAAAAGGTCTGGCGAACTCAGGATAGTCCGCGTTCGAAGTGCGTGAAGCAGAATCTCGACCAAGTGGGCGATCGGCTGTGGGAGATTGTCGAAATAATCGCTACTCGTCTTAATTACGAACAATAAACTTTAAGGGTTAACGCCATGTGCAACTTGTCGATCCAAAACCTAACAACACGAAGGGAATGGGGAACGGGGAATGGGGAACGGGGGATAAGTCTGCTCGCTTGCCATATGGCTTTAACTAAAGTTGCACCGAAGCGTGGTTAAGTCCATGGATCGGGTCAGCCATTCAATAACTCGTGTAAACGTGCCATCGCTGCCAGAAAAATTTTCCATCGACTCCGATTTATTTTTACCTTAAAAAAAGCACTATCGTTCAATCTCGATATGATAAGTCAGAACAAACCTAGCCTTCAAGATTTCGAGCGATGTATGCCCCAACAGGAGTTTGAGGACAGCATTCATATTTCAGTTCAGAATCACTATATTTATTTTGCAAATCCTAAAGTTGCTTGTTCGACAATTAAAGCCACGTTGCAAAACCTTGAAGCTGAAACCGCTCAAATCAATTTACCGGAAACTCGAAAAATTCACGATAAAACGCAATCGTTGCTTTTATCTCCAAGGGATATTGGTTTCGATCGATTTTTAGCGATGCTAGAAGACGATCGCGTTTTTAAGTTTTGCTTCGTCCGCAACCCCTATACTCGATTATTATCGGGTTTCTTAGATAAAGTTAAACGACGTTGGTATCGAGCGAATTTTCAAGACAGTCTGGGATTGAGCTTCGATATCGATCGAGACGTTACGTTTTTAGAGTTCGTTCGTGAAATTGAACCAATGCCTGCCAGAGATATGAATAAGCACTGGCGAGTGCAAACTCAACAAGTTTTGTGGGATTGGGTTAAATACGATCGAGTGGCTAAGTTTGAAAATTTTAATGAAGAATTTAGGCTGATTCTCAAAAAAATATATCCACAAATTGCAGAAAATAAATATAACGATATCTTAGAGTATAAAATTAATCATGCAACCCATGCAAACTTAAAGCTGGAAAAATTTTATACTGGGGAAATTCAAGAAATCGCGCAGACAATTTATGCTGACGATTTTGCCAACTTTGGTTACGAACCGAAAGTTCTAACACCGTCACGTTCGAATCTAGATAAAACATCTATACTAGCGCAAAATACTATCAATATGAATCCAGATCGTCAATATATCGAATCTTTCTTAAACTATATGCCAAAACCGGCATTCGAGCGAACGATTAATATTTCTATCGAGAGTTCGTATATCTACTTCCAAGTCCCAAAAGTCGCTTGTTCCACGATTAAAGCAACCCTACAAAGTCTCGAAGCTAAACGTTCGGGAATCACCTTAACCGAAGACCGAAAAATTCATCATAAAGGACAATCACCACTTCTATCTCCATCTCACGTGGGACTTGAAAAATTTCGTCACATGCTTGACGATCCGAATATTTTCAAGTTTTGCTTAGTTCGCAACCCCTATACTCGCATTTTGTCAGCTTTTTTAGATAAGATGACCTGGAAAAGTCAGCAAAAAGAAGAAGTTGCTAAAGCCTTAAATTGCGATGTTTCTGACAAAATCACCTTCGAGCAATTTTTAGAATTTGTCAAAACTCAAAACCCGTACGAAATGAATCCCCATTGGCGACCTCAAACCCATCAATTATTTTGGGGAGTCGTGAATTATGACTTTGTGGGTCGATTTGAGGACTTCGCCGGAAACTTCAATCTGATATTAAAAAATATTTATGCCAACGAATCTGAAGAATTTAAAATTGAAAATCGGACAAATCATGCAACCAAAGCATCTAAAAAAATAGAAAAATTTTACAATACTAGAACTCAAGACTTAGTGCAAGAAATTTATCAAGCAGATTTTGAAAGTTTCAACTACTCTCTGGAATTACCTGACCTCACCTAAAGCGAAACTAGAATCAATAAAAATATGGTTGTTTCCAGAGATAAGCTTACCACGATTTTTAACCAGTTACCCGAACTGCAACTCGATCGCGCTATTCATATTTCTCGACAACACTCTTATATTTACATTCAAGTTCCCAAAGCCGCTTGCTCGACGATTAAAGCCAATTTATACCAAATCGAAGCACAGTCTCTAAATTTTCCTCTGAAGGAACAACGATATATTCATGATAAACGAAGTTCTCTATTACTTTCAGCCTCGGACATTGGATACGAAAAACTCTTCGATTTACTCGAGGATTCAAAGATTTTTAAATTTTGCTTGGTTCGAAACCCATATACTCGAGTTTTGTCTGCATTTTTAAATAAGATCTTATTGTATTCTAGAACTCGAAAAAAGTGTCTTACAGAACTAGAAGATCGGGAAACCGAATCACTCTCCTTTATCCAGTTTTTAAGACAAATTCGAGGTCAGTCTTCCTTAGAGATGAATCTACACTGGAGACCCCAAACCGATCTTCTCTTTTGGTCGCACATTGACTATCAATTTGTCGGTCATCTGGAAAACTTTAAGGGGGATTTTGAGGAAGTTATACAAAAAATTTTTTCCCAGGCAGCCACGGCGATACCCACAATTCTTATCCAGAAAAGAGCACCTCATGCGACCCATGCTAGCTCTCAATTAAGCCAATTCTATACACCCGAAGCGATCGACCTCGTTCGAGAAATTTATCGAGAAGACTTCCTCAACTTTAACTACTCTCTAGAGTTACCCGCAGATAAACCGAAAAAGACCGAAATCTCACCTTCTGAGTCTAAATTTATCCCACAGCAACCTGCTGAAATCTCCTGGGAAACACACCAAACCCAAGCCGATATTTTCTTAGAAATTGGCAAACTCAAATCGGCGCGTCGCTCTTACCTCAAAGCCATCGAACTGCAACCGGATATTGCCCAACTGCATCGGAGTTTGGCAACGGTATACGAGAAACTCGGACAGAAGGAACGCGCCATTGCCGCCTTACGTCGCACTACGGAACTGCAACCAGATTTTTGGGAAGCCGATCGCGATTTAGCACAACTGCTTGTCGCACAAAGTCAGTACTCTCAAGCGGTGGAGTCATACCGTCAAGCCATTCGCACAAACCCCGATTCAGCAGAACTGTATGTCGATTTAGGTCATGCTTTGAGATACCAGGGTCTGACTTCAGAAGCACTCGATTGCTACCATCGCGCCATCGAACTCGAACCCACCGCAAAACGCGCTTATACAGCGTTGCAATATACGCCAAATACCGAAAGTGTCGATCGAGCCATTGCCTTATATCGGCAAGTTCTGCAAACCAAACCTAGATATGCTCCCGTTTGGGAAAACTTAGCGGATGCTCTCACCAAACAGGGTAAGATTGACGAGGCGATCGATTGCTACCGCCAAAGTTGCTACTATTATCTGAAGCGATCGAACCTGAAAATAAAAAAGCGAGATTGGCTCGCCTCACCCCCAAGTCCACCTAATTTTCTCATCATCGGTGCGACCAAATGTGGCACGAGTTCTTTACACGCTTATCTCAAATCCCATCCTCAAATTCTCCTGTCGTTTAAAAAAGAATTACAGTTTTTTAGTCGTAACTTCGATCTGGGTTTAGATTGGTATCTGGCGCATTTCCCCCCGATATGCGATCGACCGGAATTTATCACCGGTGAAGCATCTCCCGGTTATTTTCACATCAACGATACCGATCGCCATTTATTTGAAAGCTTCCCAAATATGAAGCTCGTTCTTCTCCTGAGAAATCCCGTCGATCGTGCTTATTCCGAATACTATCAACATTGCAAAGTAGGTCGTACCCCGGAGGAAACCTTTGCAACGATCGTTCGCGACGAAATCCAAACAGTCGAACGCTCGTCCACCGCCGAACTTGAAGATTTAGTCGGATTTGCGATTACGAGTCTGTACACCTACAAAATCGAGCGATGGTTGCGCCTATTTCCTCGGGAACAATTCCTCATTATCCAAAGCGAAACCCTCTTTCGCCAGCCGTCTCAAGTGATGGCGCAGGTGTACGAGTTTTTAGGAGTTTCTAATATCGAGAGAGCATACTATCGAGCTTCTAATGCTGGCTCTTATCCTCCCATGGATGACGAAACCCGCCAAATCCTAACAGATTTCTTCCGACCCCACAACCAGAGACTCGAAGAAATTTTAGATCGGAAATTCGATTGGGATTAGGGTGATGAGATGTCCTGCTGCTTCTTCAACCCTTCAATTTATAATCGTACATCGAGCCGTTCCTGCTTGAAAGTTCCCCATTCCATTGAGTTTGTTTTAAAGTTTCCTTGCGTTCGGCTAACTTCTTGCACGCTTGCGTCAGTTGCGGCTTAACCTTCGGAAATATTGCTTGACTTTCCTAAAGTCGGTGCAAGCGGCACAAATCGAACTCGGCAGCAAGGCGAGCGCGCCAAGCCAAATCCGGCGTTTCTCCCTCGGGATGCCATGCTTTGCATTCTCATTCTTCGTAGACTGCCATCGCTTTGGGAAAGAAACCGTTGAAGAGCCTGGGACGATCGCGATCGAAGAATTCAGCCTTACATTAAAATGGCATTGTTGCAGGGTCTGTTAGCATCACATTGGCTTGATGTCGGCGATCGCGATCGCACACACCTTCAAAAAGATTGTCTATTCTCGAAGTATAGAAATCAATCGTTCATCTCTCAAAGCGAGAGACGGAAGTAAGGAGAGTTCTCCCGAAGGAACGCGCCTCAAATCCATCGTCACAACTTTTGATAGGAGGCGTTAACCATGCAACTCACATATCGCGGTACTCACTACCACTCCAACCCCCGCGTTACCCCAGGCAATCCTGCCGAAAGCGGCACCGAAATGGGTAAATATCGCGGCGTGAACGTACCCCTGCACCGTTCGATCGAAACCCGAGTGCTATCTCCCATCGACTTGAAGTACCGGGGAACGAGCTACCGTTAAAAGTCGCTAAAATTAGATTAAGCGTCAAGTGAGATTTATATCTCCTTGGTAATAAAACAGCCTCTCTGAGAAAAAGTCAGAGAGGTTTTCTTTTGGGGACGATCGCCTGAATCGAGCCTGTCACTCCAACAATGCCGAACTCGCAGGAGATCGGGGGGATTGACGACACATCAAAATTCTCTCGACAGTTCGATCGCGATCGCACTTCGATACCCGATCGATCGAGCTCGATCGATGCGAATCCATAATTGGTCGTGCGCGCGAGTGATATTCAATTTTTCTAAAATGAGCGATATCTTCAAATCAGTTCGTTCAAAGAGATAGGAGACTGATTCGGGAGAATTCGATCGAGTTGGGAAATTCTAAAATTTTATGGATAGAAATCCATTTCGTTGTACAGGCTCATGTATATAATTTATTAATTTTATACACATTAAGAATTAATACTTAATACTAAGTTTAGACAAAAACGTATATTTGATGATTATAAAATTTTGATTCCTGGTATTTAATTTTTAATCGAATTGTATTTATTGTATGGCTAAAGTTTATAGATTTCTACTTACTCACGCGCACGACGAATTGAAGCGAACCTTAAAAAACAAAATAAACCCGTAGAATGTGCTGAGAAACGAACATTTCAAGAAGCTATTGAGACGAAAAAACTCGTTTCATATATGACGTCCGAACCTCTGTTTAGAGAGTGCTGGGTTTTCAAATCAATTCAATAGTCTTTTATCTTAAAAGAGATCGAGAATCGATCGCACCTTGGTATTATCGATCGAGATGCCCCGCGCGAACGCCATCGGGCGGGCTGGTTTGTTATCTGTCTCGATTGAAAAATATCCCATATGTCCGATCTACCCACACCGGAGTCTACGTCCGAAACCTCCCCACCTATTTCCCAACCCCCAGAAGCCGAAGCAGATAGCAGCGCCAAAACCCGGCAACTCCTGGGGATGAAAGGGGCTGTCTCTGGGGAAACC
The DNA here is from genome assembly GCF_057467645.1 of Zarconia sp. NCBI lineage: Bacteria > Bacillati > Cyanobacteriota > Cyanophyceae > Oscillatoriales > Zarconia > Zarconia sp. The sequence goes on along the minus strand of NZ_JBRJXU010000080.1, from coordinate 17,863 downwards.
AACGTCTGGAAAATTCGCTTGCAACTGATGAAGCCCATCACCTGGATTCCCCTGATTTGGGGTGTGGTGTGCGGTGCGGCTTCTTCAGGTCATTATGTTTGGAATTTCGAAAACGTGCTGATTGCCGCTGCCTGTATGCTGCTCTCAGGTCCGTTGATGACCGGGTATACCCAAACCCTAAATGACTTTTACGATCGCGAAATCGATGCGATTAACGAACCCTATCGCCCGATTCCCTCGGGGGCAATTTCCATCCCCCAAGTCGTTACCCAAATTTGGGTATTACTCATTGCCGGTCTCGCGATCGCCTACGGACTCGATCGATGGGCCGGTCACGATTTCCCCACCATCACCACGATCGCCGTTATCGGTTCGTTTCTCGCCTACATCTACTCCGCGCCACCCCTGAAGCTCAAACAAAACGGCTGGTTGGGGAACTACGCCCTGGGTGCGAGTTATATTACCTTACCCTGGTCGACGGGTCACGCCCTGTTTGGCGAACTCAATGCCACCATCGTCGTCCTTACCCTGTTCTACAGCCTCGCGGGTCTGGGAATTGCGATCGTCAACGATTTTAAAAGCGTTGAAGGCGATCGGCAGTTGGGCTTAAAATCCCTACCGGTGATGTTTGGTGTGACGACTGCTGCCTGGATTTGCGTTATCGCCATCGATGTTTTCCAAGTAGGGGTCGCGGGCTATCTCGTCAGCATCCACCAAAATCTATACGCGGCGATTCTAGTCTTGTTCGTAATTCCGCAAATCACGTTCCAAGATATGTACTTCTTGCGCGATCCTCTCAAAAACGATGTGAAATATCAAGCCAGCGCTCAGCCGTTTCTGGTCTTGGGAATGCTCGTCACCGGTTTGGCGATCGGTCATGCGGGAATGTAAGTTTTTGAATTCGGAGTTCGGAATTCGGAAAGGGGGGGAACGAATTCGGAATGCGGAATTCGGAAATGGGAGAATTGGGGGAAACGGAGGAAATGAGAGCAGGGGGCAACGGGAGCAAGATGCTCCCACTGTCGATTCTTCCTGTGCCCCCGAAGCCCCCGAAGCCTCCCCTGCCCCCCTGCCCAAAAAACTCTCCAGTCCAGATATGATATGCACGATCGGGTTAATTAGCGGTACGTCTGTCGATGGTATCGATGCGGCTTTGGTGGAAATTACCGGGACGCAGGAGGATTTGCACGTCCAACTGCTGGCGGGGGAAACCTATCCCTATCCGGCCGAGATGCGATCGCAAATTCTGCGGGTGTGTGCGGGGGAGGCGCTGTCGATGGAAGCCCTCACCCACCTCGATGATGCGATCGCCCGCGAATTTTCCCAGGCGGCGATTTCCATTCAAATCGATCGACCCGCCGCCGAACTGATCGGTTCCCACGGGCAAACAGTCTTCCACCGTCCCCCTTCACCTTCAAGCCTCGGTTACAGCCTCCAACTGGGGCGGGGAAGCACGATCTCTCACCTCACCGGACTCCCCACCATCAGTAATTTTCGGGCGGCGGATATTGCCGCTGGGGGGCAGGGTGCGCCGCTGGTTCCGCCGGTGGATGTCTGCCTATTTGCCCATCGAGATCGCCATACCTGCGTCCAAAATATTGGCGGCATCGGCAACCTCACCTATATTCCCCCCACATCAGACCCCTCCTTTCGCCAAAAGGTACTCGGTTGGGATACCGGCCCCGGCAATGCCCTCATTGATTTAGCGGTGGTACATCTGAGTAAGGGGGCGCAAACCTTCGATCGCAACGGAACCTGGGCAGCATCGGGAACCCCCTGTTTGGAACTCGTTCGAGAATGGTTAAAACACCCCTTTTTTGCCCAAAGTCCCCCCAAATCCACCGGACGGGAGATGTTCGGCAAGACCTTTTTTGAGGAATGTCTGCCCCAGATGGAAACGCGCAACCTGAGTGATGCGGATATTTTGGCGACCCTTACAGAACTAACCGTCACCACCATCGCCGAGAGTTACCGCCAGCTACCGCAAATGCCCGATCGGGTTTTGCTGTGCGGTGGCGGCGCGAAAAACCATTACATAAAAGGGCGATTGCAATTACACCTCGACTCAACCCAAGTCCTCACCATCGACGAAATGGGAATCAGTAGCGATTTTAAAGAAGCGATCGCCTTTGCCATCCTCGCCTATTGGCGCACCCTGGGCATTCCGGGAAATTTACCCTCCGTCACGGGGGCGATTTCTCCCGTCTTACTCGGCGAAATTGCCTCGGTAGCGGAGCGATCGCCCGGTGGCATAGAATATTAACTGTAGGTGTTGATTCGATCGACGTGAAGTTTGAAGGGAAATTTAGATTTCACTGGGCTTCAATCTTCGGCTCAAGCGCGGATAACGTTTATAGCATCACAGCAGATCGAAATACAAAAACTCTGGCTCGATCGATGCCCCAGATCGTCGAGCGCACCCATCCGTACACATAGGGAGACGCTGTGGCTCACACGTTTTTACTCGAAGCAGGTCGCTGGAATTTAGAAGGGCATTGGTTGGAACGCAGCGGCGAACTTGCGACTGTTAAAGGGCGTACCATTGTGGCGTGGAAAGACAACTGGTACAGCATGGTGACGAAATTAATCTTCCCCAACGAAGAACGAGAAGAGATTACATTTCAGTACCGGGGTCGTCTCGATGATGGCGAGCGTCGATATACCTTCGTGCTTCAGCACAGCGAACTGGGGAAAGTGGAAGGAGAAGGCTGGGTGACCCCAGGGGCGATCGTGCAACGATACTGGACCCTCAGCGACAAGCAACGCCGCAGCGGTTTTGAAACCCTCAATCGCCTCAGCGATACCAAGTACTGCCTCTCGAGTGGCATCATGACCGGTCATTCCCTCATTAGTGCCATGGATGCGGTTCTAGTATTGCAGTATATGTAGGGGGGGGCTTCGGGGGCTTTGGGGACTTTGGGCGCACGGGGAGCAGGGGAGGCTTTGGGAGAGTGGATGGACAATTAGACAATGGGTCAGTGGCAACGCTCTTCCCCCACACCCCACACCCCACACCCCATTCTCCAAATTTACTGTTGCGCTAAGGCTTTGAGGGCAAACTTGGGGAGAGCGAGCATTCGCCGCCAGCGCCAAGGTTCTTGATACAGTCGGTAAGCCCATTCCAGGTGCAGGTCGCCCAACCAAGCGGGGGCGCGGGTTTTAACGCCCGCCCAAATATCGAAACTGCCACCCACCCCGATCCACACGGAGTTGGGGCACAGGTGGCGGTGTTCGGCAATCCAAAATTCCTGTCGCGGAACGCCCAATCCCACGAGAATTATTGGCGGTTGCAACCGTTTGAGGGTGTCTTGAAGTTCGCTCTCCTCTTGGGCTGAGATATAACCATGTTGCACGCCGGATATTGCCACGCCGGGATAGCACTGTTGTAGATTGCGCGCCGCCGTGTGCGCCACGCCGGGTTTGCCACCATAGAAGAAAATTGAATCGGAAGTTTTGGCAGTGGAAGCGATCGCCCGTTCGGCCAGTTCGATTCCCGGACAGCGTTTCACTTTGCGACCTCGCAGCCGTAGGTAGAGTACCACGCCCGCACCGTCGGGAACGACCAATTGCGCGTTTTCGACGATTTGAGCTAAAGCGCGGTTTGTTTCTGCTTGCATGGTCATTTCCGCATTCAGGGTAACGACGTGACAACCCTGCTGCTGCCGGACGTAAGACATTAAGTGTTCGACATAATCTCCTACCAGGTCAACGGGAACTCCCAAAACCGACAATCGTTCTCCGATTTGAGACATTCATTTTCCTCCACACCAATTGACTTATCAAGATAACACCAATCGGCGATCGATGAATTTCTGATAATCACTAAAATTTATCTGACTTATAGCGCTTCGCGCTCCACTTTTTATCGAGCTTGAGAAACTGCTACCAGAATTCGTAGCAACTGCTCGACATTTTCCGGAACTCGATAGAGTTTAATCTCTTGGGTAATCCGCTTTGCCGTTCGTTTCAATATTCCGAAGCGCCAATCGTCTCCGGTGGTAACGGCACCGTAGAGATTTGGAGTTTCAACCTCTGTCCACAAATCCAAGGCCATTAATTCTGCGGCAAGCCGAACGAATCCATGGGTTAAGTCCGCTTGCTTTGCTTCGACGATAACGATCGAGTTTTCCGTTACCACCCGGTCGTCGATCGAACCTTAAAGCAACAAGCGATAAATCGCAGAACTTTGGCTGTTGGCGCAGCCTGCGCGCAGCGCATTGGCTGAATGCCGATCGCTGAGTGCTGACTGCTATAAAATGCGATCGTGACAATATACTTTTTTAAATTCGATGAACGATTTACTTGAAACCGTTTCCGCCTGGCCTCGATATCTCATTTCTGTAATTCTCGGTGTTTTCTATAACGCAGCAATGTGGCTCAAACCCCTGACAAAAAAGCCCGTCACTTTAGTGGCACTCGTGGGTTTAACCGTTTCGGGTTTCCTTTTCGTTACCTTTACCTTAAGAGCCATGCTGGGTCTGTCTCCGGTAAACTGATAAGCGCAAGAAGATTTGCCCATATCGTTTTTTAGGGGGCGAAATTATGGCTAATAATCGTCGAATCGAGCGAGTGGCTTCTCTGATTAAGCGGGAAGTCAGCCAAATGCTGCTGTACGGTGTGAAAGACGATCGCGTCGGGTCGGGGATGGTGAGCATCACCGATGTGGATGTTTCGGGAGATTTGCAACATGCGAAAATTTTCGTGAGCATTTACGGCACTCCCGAAGCTCGGACCCAAACTATGGCCGGATTGGCTTCGGCAACCGGTTACGTCCGCTCTCATCTGGCTCGTCGCGTGCGCCTGCGCCGCACGCCCGAGGTGGTGTTTCTCGAAGATCGATCGTTGGAACGGGGCGATCGAATGCTCGGTCTGCTCAACAGTCTGAGCGAAAATCGTCCGAGGGACCCCCTCGAACCGGTGGACGTTCCCGAACCACTCGCCGAACTTGAAGAGTAAACGGCGATCGAGAAGAAGAGTCGCGGAACGAACACCCAAAAATAGCAGCTCGATCGCCGATTTCCGTACTTTTCTTCTCGATAACCAACCCACGGGTCAGCCGTCACCCATTGAAATTGTAGATTTGGGTAGAGGGGAGATGGAGCGATCGGGTTATGGGGAGACTTGGGGAGGGTCAAATACCCAAAGCCAAATCTAATGGGAGTTTAGACGAATTTAATGGCTTAAACCGTTAAACCGTTATCCTGAAATGATTTGAGAGTTTCAATCTCGGAGGTGAAATGGCAACTCCGAAAAGCGTGCAAGATAACGATTGTGACCTTCTCAATCGAAATTGGGTCTAAACTCCAGGATTTAAATCTAAAATCTAAAATCTACTAAAATCTAAAATTCCAAATCTAAATGGTTGACACATCCCTCCGAGATATCGACACCCTATCCCTGGAACGGCAAGTTGCCCAGATGTTTGTCGTTCGCGCCTCGGGGTTCTTGTTCGACAGCCAAATTCGCTACCCCGCCTGGGAACCGCCCGCCGCCACCCTCCAACGCTGGATTGGCGATTTAGGAGTCGGTGGTGTCATCCTCGTGGATGGCAGCGCGCCGGAGTTGATGTTGCGCACCTCCGAACTCCAGGGTTGGGCTGAAATTCCCTTGCTGGTGTCGGCGGATATCGAAGAAGGGGTGGGACAGCGATTTGCCGGTGCGACTTGGTTCCCCCCACCCATGGCAATTGGAGATATTGCTCGCCACGATCGCCCCCTCGCGATCGACTATGCCGAAAAAATGGGTCGCTTCACCGCCTCCGAAGCCCTTGCCATCGGCATTAACTGGATACTCGCACCGGTGGTGGATGCCAACAACAATCCCGAAAATCCGGTGATTAACGTGCGCTCGTTCGGTCCCGATCCAGCCATCGTGTCAGAACTGGCAGCAGCCTTTATTCGCGGAACTCAGGAATATCGAGTTCTCAACACCGCCAAGCATTTTCCCGGTCACGGAGATACCAGCATCGATTCCCACCTGGAATTGCCGACATTGCCCCATTCTAGCGAGCGATTAGAGCAAATCGAACTCCCACCCTTCCACGGGGCGATCGCCGCTGGGGTGGATGGAATTATGAGCGCTCATCTATTGGTTTCGGCTTGGGATGCCGAACGCCCAGCCACCCTCTCCCCAGAAATTCTCACGGGACGACTGCGCCGGGAATTGGGGTTTGAAGGGTTAATTGTCACCGATGCCCTGGTGATGGGGGCGATCGCCAAACGCTACGACCCCAACGAAGCCCCAGTTCTGGCGGTAGAAGCGGGGGCGGATATCGTTTTGATGCCCGTCGATCCCGAGGGGGGGATTCGTGCCATTTGCGATGCGGTCAGGACCGGCAGGATTTCTCGCGATCGCATTCGTCAATCGGTCGCACGGATTTGGAAGGCAAAAGGAAAAGTGTTGGCCGCCTCGAACGAGGTGGAAAAATCAAATGTCTCCGAAGCGATCGCTCAACTGGCGACTCCGGCGGCCACGGAAACGGCTGCGGGCATCCTACGAGATTCTTTCCAATCGAGAGGCACCCTGCCTCTAAAATCTATCGCCTCAACGCCGAAAAAACCCCTGCGCAACCTCATTGTCATCGACGATCCCTTCCAATGTCCGTTTCTCGATCGCTCTGCCCCGGCGATCGCCATTCCCGAGAAGCTGGGTTACGAACTGCAATTGGTGGCTCGATCGACTCAGAGGCTTGAAGATTTGTATCAAATAGGTAAATTCAATCAAACTACCATATCAGCAAACGATAACAGTAATAAGTTTTGTTCGACATTGTTACAGGTCTTCGTGCGCGGTAACCCCTTCGGCACTAGTGCTGCCTTGACACGGCTGGCTCGCTCCTGGTTAGATAAGTTAGTAGAGACGCAAGAACTAAATGCTGTAGCGATTTACGGCAGTCCTTACGCTCTTGAAGAGTTCCGACCCCAGCTACCCCCACAACTGCCTTACGCTTTCTCTTACGGTCAGATGCCCCAAGCTCAGGAGAGTTTGCTCTCGACACTGCTTTCCCTCCCCGAATAACGCATCCAGAGATGAGTTCGCTCGGCTTGCAGGTTTCCGGACAAAATACGACGAGTTTAACCAATCTTTATAAATTGTTAATATAATCGAGGTATAACTACCTTAAAAGTCATAATTGTGCAGTATATATTGTTACAAGAGATGATTTTTGGCATCGAAAACATTGAGGCTCCCGATCGGAGCCACTATCGCAGTTGGCTCCCAACGAGTTCAAGTCTGGTCGCCAAATCTAACCAAATCACGTTTCAATTTTCCTTTCGGGGGTATTTATTATGACTGTGTCTGCCATTCAATATTCCATCAATACGATCCAAGATGAAGCTCGCCAACTCGTTCACCGAGGACTGGTTAGCCGACAGCAGCCGATTTATAACCTGTGTCAGTATATTCCCGCGCGCGAATGGGCAGTGGTCGAGCAAGAATTGGAAGCGCACGACTTTTTACTTCGCGATCGCATCGGCGATCTCATGGGGGTAGAAGCATGGGATAACGATTGATCGCTTTGATAAGATAACGAGCATTCAAGAGGGGGCGATCCATTTTTTGACCCTTGGGTTCAAAAAGCCAGATCGACCCCTTTGTCGTATCCGAGCGGGTGCCGTAACTGTAACTGCGCTCGATATCGTCCGGGGAAGCTGTCTCGGAGTGAGGCAGCCAGAACCTGACTCTAACTCGCATTCACCAGAACGGTGCCAACTCGGACCGCAATTTTTACCCCTGGAGGCGATCGCAGTATCTAGGGCAAATTAGGTCAGTCCTCTATCTTCGTGCCATAGAGGCAGAAGTCATCAAGAGAGAAACTTCTCCTCAAATCTCACGCTCGATACCCGACACACTCCCCAGATGACCCAAGCTCTTAGGATTCTTCCTGCTGCCGCAACTGCTCCAATTCCTTACGCAAGGTGACAATTTGCTCGGTTAGGGTCTCCAACTCCGTCTTCACCTCAGCATCACCCTCACGAACCACCGGATCGAAATCGGGAGAGGTTCCCATCGGACTTTGAAGATCGGGAGAAGTTCCCTTCTCGACGAGAGTATCGACGAAATTGCGGGCTTCTCGCTCCGTACTTTCCCCTTTTTCGGCCATTTTATTGGCAATTTGCTCCCAATCCAGCTTCAGGGTTTCGAGATTTTCTTCTCGCAAGCGAGAGTCTTGGAGACTTTCGATTAAGGATGCCGTCGCACCCACGCCTATACGAAATCCCGTTTGTATCGTTTGAACGAGGTTCTCTGAATTCATAGTTATTTCTTGTTAAAGATGGCGAGCGCCAGATGGCAGTACATATCGTATACAAAGTGTATGCTAACATCGACCGCTCGATTCAGAGACCGGCTATCGCGACCGCCGCATCGAGCCGGACACTCGTGAAGAGCAACTTCGGGGGCAAAGGGGGCTGGGGAGGAAGACTCGGGCAACATGACGAATTGTTCTTAATTACGCGGTGTGCAACTTTAGGCGCTCGAAAGGATGGTGAGCGAGCTGACTTCTCCCCCTTTTCCCCTTCCCCCGTGTTGTCAGGTTTGGGCTCATACAAGTTGCACATGGCGTTAATTGTTCTCACCAACATGGGGAGTGCGATCGCAATTCATCATCCATCGTTCCCCGATCTCCCTCGCGACATCCTAAATTACGTCAGTTCGGGTTAAGGATTGTCGAGAAGTGGTGCGGTGAGGTGGATTCAGGTCATGTGTGGAAAGGGCTGTATCCACATGGGAGAAAATTTGTCAACCCAGGCCGTTCGATGAGATTCCATTCACCCTACACCCCACACCCCACACCCCACACCCTACACCCCACACCCCATCCTCACCGGAAACTGTTATCCCGAACTGACGTTAAATTGATGCAGCCATGGCGACAGAGGGAGAAATCGATCGCTCGAAGGCTTCGACTGCTGCACCCACGCCATCTTCGGCTTGAATGCGATCGCCGAGTTCCCGCGCCCGGTGGCGCATACCCTCATCCGTCGTTGCTTCTTGAATCGCTGCGGCAAGGGCTTCGACTGTCAATTCCGATTGGGGAATCGGTTGCGGGCCAACTCCCAACTCCACCACTTTCCGACCCCAGAAGGGTTGGTCGGCAAAGAAGGGCGCAACGATCGATGGGACTCCAGAGCGCAATCCAGCAGCCGTCGTTCCCGCGCCGCCGTGGTGCACCACCGCCGCCATTTGAGGAAACAGCCAGTCGTGGGGAATCGAATCGATTTTAAAGACCGTTTCGGGCAACTCTCGATCGCCCAAACCCCCCCATCCGGTCAGCAAGATGCCGCGCCGTCCCGTTTTTGCCAAGGCGGCGAGGACCGTTTGCGTCAGCGCCTCCGGATCGCGTCCCTTCATGCTGCCGAACCCGAGGTATACTGGAGGTTCCCCCGATTTGAGAAAATTCAGCAAGTCCTGCGGGGGCTGCCAGTCTGCGGGGCGCGGTAGAAACCAGTAGCCTCTCATATGGATATTTTCGTGCCAATCTGCGGGTTTGGAGATCACGCTGGGACTGACACCGCACAATACCGTATTTTTATTTTTGTACTGCCGCCAAGACGGTCCCCACCAGGGAATCGGAGGCAAACCGAGGGTAGACTGTCGCCACTCGTTAACCTGGGGTCGAAAGGGCTGCCAGAACAATTGCTCGATCGCGAGATAGGTCAGCCGATTGTAGATCCCTCCGAGTCGAGATTCCGATGAAGTCATCAGGTTGGGAAACTTTGCCGTCCGCAAAATGGGTTGCAAAATCGCCAAATAGCAAGGGATACCCAACTTTTCAGCAATATGGTAGCCGCTAAAAGCTAGCGGTGCGTAGACAATGCCTTGTGCATCTCGGCAGGCTTCCCACGCATCGGCAAACTGACGTTCGTTCAAAGGACGGGCAATTTCGCCATAGAGGCGGAAAAAGTCAATGGGATTTCCCGACGACTCCAGCCAGGTTTGACCGAGTTCCCCATCGAGGACAGCACGGACATCTCCTTCGAGAGGAACAAAGTCTAAACCAAAATCGGTCACAAAATCTTTAAATCCTGGGGTGGCGGCAAACGTTATCTCGTGTCCGGCTTTTTTTAACCCCAAGGCAAGGGCGACATAGGGCTGAACGTCACCTCGCGACCCCAATGTCAAAACAGTAATTCGCATTTTTCTTTTCCTGATGACTCGCTTTTTTTGACGCTCGAAAGTGACAACAACTCGAACGAACAGCGCCAAGCCCCAGTATCTCTACCGGGGCTTTCATTTTAGATCGATTTGAAGTCGTCAGGTGTCAGGTTAGACCTGAGGGCTGAGGGTTTGAGGAGGTTATAGGGGTCTTAGTATCGCCAAGTCAATTGTTATTGAAAAGCGATAGTGGCGATTGAAAAACTCGATTAACTGCGAGTAATCAACTTGAGAAACTCATCATCGCTTAAATTTCCCTGTTCGACACCATCCAATTGAGCAAAAGAATTAATGCCATTGCCAATAAAAGTTCCGATGACAGGGAAGCTTTGGAAGGTTAAAGTGGCGGGGTTGAGGCCTTCAAAACTGACGCGATCGACCCCAACTTCAAAGTCGGAAATAAACACGTAACCCTCGCCAGAAACGACAAAGGTATCGTAGCCACTGCCACCGGTAGCAGTATTGAATCCAGCTCCGGCATTGAGATAATCGTCGCCGCTACCACCCAAAAGAGTATCCCAGTCATTTCCTCCATAAAGAATATCGTTGTTATCACCTCCAGTTAAAAAATCGTCTCCATCTTCACCATACAGACGATCGTCTCCAGAGCCACCATAGAGATCGTCGCTCTCATCTCCTCCAAATAGGCGATCTTGACCCTGACCACCAGAAAGATAGTCGTAGCCTCCATCACCATACAACCGATCGTCTCCAGACTCACCATAGATATAGTCGCTACCGCTACCTCCAAAAAGTTGGTCTTGACCGCTTCCACCATATAGATCGTCATGACCGGACTCTCCATACAATCGATCGTCTCCGGAGTTGCCATCGATATAATCGCCACCACTACCTCCGTGGATCGTATCTTGCCCGGAGCCACCTAAAAGATAGTCGTAGCCTCCATCACCATATAATAGATCGTCTCCATCATCGCCACGAATGTAATCATTACCGCCGAAGCCTTCAAGTGTGTCTTGACCGCCAAATCCTCGAATGACATCGCCAAAGTTTGTTCCGAGCAGACGATCGTTGTTAGATGTTCCCTGTAGATAAGCCATGTTTGATGACCTCCTTCTGGAGTCTGTATTTGATTGAGTTCTCATGGATAAAGCTCGCTCGAATTCGATCGATACTCCAAACAATAAACCCCGCACCAAAATATCGAACTTCAACGAATTTCAATATTGTGAAGGCAAAATTTAAGTGAATTGAGAGCGATCGAATCGAACTGAACGCTTTACCTTGATTTCGCAAGCCACACTTCTTTTTTTCGGATTCTGTAAAAAAAGATACAAAACGATACATCATTCCCGAAGATCGCCGACAAGACTCATGCCCGATCGTCTGCCAGACAAAGCCAGTAGACTATCATAGAAGCCGCAGTATCACCAGTGCGATCGCCATGAGTACCAAACAACCCCCAGGAATCGAAAGTTTCTCCTGGAGACAGAAACTTCAGTGGATTCGCCAACCCATGGACTTGCTCGAAACCCTAACCGAGGAATACGGGGACACGTTCTGTATGCCCGGAACGACGCAAAGAGCATCAACGCTCTTCACCAGCGATCCCCAAGGGATTCGAGAAATTTTTGCCACCGCTCCCAACTGCCTTGATTCTGGGAAGGCTGCAGGGGTGCACCTACCACTTCTGGGGCCCAACTCCCTGATTGCTCTGGATGGAGAACGTCACAAACGCCAGCGCAAGCTATTGATGCCGCCGTTTCACGGAGAACGGATGCGCGCTTACGGGGAGTTGATTCGCGAGATTACCCATCAAGTCACAGAAGAATGGGCGATCGGATCTTCATTTCCCATGCGAGAGGGGATGCAAGCCATTTCATTTCGAGTCATTTTAAAAGCGGTGTTCGGCATTGAAGACGGCCATCGGTACGATCGCCTCAAAACCGCTCTCATGAATCGTTTGAATCCCCGTCATCCCCTCGTCACCACCCTGATGCTGATGTTTCCCGTCCTGCAAAAAGACTGGGGGCCCTGGAGTCCCTGGGGGCGGATGATGGAACAACAGCGGCAAATCGACGAACTCCTCTACGCCGAAATTTCCGATCGCCGCGCCAACTTCGACTCTTCCCGAACGGATATCCTATCCTTGATGATGGCGGCGCGGGACGAAGATGGGGAAGTGATGAGCGATGAAGAACTCCGAGACGAACTCATTACCTTGCTCGTTGCCGGTCACGAAACCACGGCATCGGCTCTGGCGTGGGCGTTGTACTGGGTTCACCATCAGCCGGATGTGGGGGAAAAGTTGCGCCGGGAACTGGATGGGTTGGGCGAGAAGTCCGATCCCAATGGGCTAGATCCAAATGAGATTCTGAAGTTGCCCTATCTGAATGCGGTGGTGCAAGAAACTCTGCGGATGTATCCGGTGGTGATGTTTGCGCTGCCGCGATTGGTGAAAGCGCCAGTGCAAATTTTGGGTTACGATTTGGAACCGGGAACGGTGATTAGTCCGTGTATTTATCTGACGCACCACCGCCCGGATTTATATCCCAAACCCAAAGCATTCAAACCCGAACGCTTTCTCGAACGGCAGTTTTCATCGTGGGAATACCTGCCCTTTGGCGGCGGGAATCGGCGCTGCATCGGTTTGGCATTTGCCCTGTTCGAGATGAAGTTGGTGCTGGCGACGGTACTCTCGAACTGGGAGATGGAACTGGCAAGTCGTCAACCGGTGAAACCCGTGCGACGGGGATTGCTAATCGCACCGGAGAATGGGGTGCCGATGGTGGTGAAGGGGAAGCGTACTCAGCCGCAGCCGGTACTTGGGCGATCGTAACCCAAAGCCGTTAGATAGGGTTGGAGTCGCTCGCAGATTCGATCGGCGTTGCGATCGATTTCCGGCAACAATTGCACGGGACGGGGTTGAATGTTGCAGTCGATCGTCTCTGGGGGGGTTAAGCCCAGGAATTCGAGAATGTTGCCGATGGTGGCTTCGGGTTCCTGGCAAAGCTCCTCAAATTTGACGTTGATATAGTCGGTTTTGGATAAGGCGGAAATATTTTCTAAAAAGTAGTTCGTCGATTCGTAAGTATCTTTCAATACTTTTCGCAATCCCAAATCAAAAAACTGAGAATAATAAAATTCATAAAGATAGCGCAGCCAAGGCTTTTTCCAAATCTCTCGATACTGTTGGGAAATCAGAGCCGTGTAGTCATTCCATTCGGAGAGAAGGGTACGAGCGGCTTTGATTTTCGAGTTCATCATCTGAAGGGGGTGGCGATGAATGAAAATAAATTTAGCCTGGGGGAAAGCTTCTTTGACGTAGCGAAACTGGGGATAGTCCCAAGGGTTTTTTAGGAGTAATAATTTCTTTGGGTTGGAAATAAATTGAATTTTTTGACAGAGTTCTGTGAATAAAGGTAAGCTTTCTGAGGTTATCTGAGAGTCATAACCCGCATTTTTAAGAATAAAGCCGTACTCTTCGGGCAGATGCGGGGTTGCAGAAACGCGATCGATTCCTCGATCTCCTATACCTCGTTCTTGAAATAGATTCTCCAGTTCTCGAATTGCGCGCTCTTCCGTTTTATCGATCGAATTTGATAGAATTTCATGATAGTAGATAATATGATAGGCTTGAATATAGTTTAATTTTTGAGTTTGTGCTAAGGTCTGATAGAGTAATGTCGTGCCCGATCGATGATCGGCCATAATAAAAATTGGCGTAAATTGTATCGCTTCAATTTTAGATAAATAAGCAATATCTGGATTATTCTTCATTCGATCGCTCATCGCAACGTAATTGGATAAATCGGAAAGTTCTATCTAAATTTTTTGAGATAGAACGCGATCGTAGCATGAGTTGTTAAGAATGCGAATTGCTGTAATCCCGCAACGCCGCACAGCATCCTTGCCACCCGAACTATGCCTGCCACTCCACCCACCAAACGCAAAATTACTTTTCCCCTCACCCTCGATACCGCCTCACAGACAGCCTCTCCAATCGACTGCGAAGCCGCCTATCTGGAAATGGGGGAAGGCGTGCCGCTACTGATGCTGCACAGCTTTTTTGCGGAAGCTAGCGGATTTTTGCCGTTGATGGAACGCTTAAGTACGCGGTTTCGCTGTATTGGTTTGGATATGCTGGGATTTGGGGAATCATCGAAGCCCGAGATTCGCTACAGCGTGACGGCAGAAGTTCAGTTTGTGGCGGAATTTATCGATCGCCTCGACCTGGCACCGTGTTATATTTTGGGTCATTCCTTTGGCGGTTGGGTAGGCACAGCGTATACGTTACAATTTCCCGATCGCATTTCTGGACTCATCCTCGCCGCACCGGCTGGGATACGGGATGATTCCCTGCGCGATCGCAACACACCCTTGCAATTCCTCCTCAACCCCACCCCTCTAGTGGATTGGGGACTGAGTGCTGCAACTCCCATCGCCGGAGTTTTGGGACAACAGGAAGAACTGGCGAAAATCAAATGGTTTCGGCAACAACTGATGACGCAGCCTGCGGGACGTTCTTTCATCGCCGGGCGACTCAACGGCATCAAAGGTGCGGAAACTGTAGATACCCAAATTCATCAAATCACGCAACCCACTCTCGTTTTTGCCGGGGAACTCGACACCACCGTTCCCTTCCACCACTGCCAAACCTACGCCGACAAAATCCCGAATGCAGAACTGGTGGTGATTCCCGGTGCGGATCATAGTTTGCCGCAGAAGTACGCACCGCAGATGGCAGAGGCGATCGATCGGTTTTTGGGTTCGGATTGAAGTTACGAGAGATGCTTGACAAACTGGGCATTTGCTGGGGATGCCGATATGCTAACAAGCAAATATATTGCATGCACTACCAACCATGACTGAGCAGGAGTTACTTGAGGTTATTGAAAAGGCTATCAGGGAAGGTGCAACATCCCTAGACTTTAGCTGGAAACAACTGAGCCAACTCCCTCGTGAAATTGGTCAGCTCACAAATCTTCAAGTTCTATACCTCAGTAATAACCAACTGAGCCAACTCCCTCGTGAAATTGGTCAACTCACAAATCTCCAATCTCTCTACCTCAGTAATAACCAACTGAGACAACTCCCTCGTGAAATCGGTCAGCTCACAAATCTCCAATCCCTCGACCTTAGCAACAACCAACTGAGCCAACTCCCTCGTGAAATTGGTCAGCTCACAAATCTTCAAGTTCTATACCTCAGCAGCAATCGTCTGAAGCAACTCCCCCCAGAAATTGTTCAGCTCACAAGTCTCCAAGTTCTATACCTCGGCAGCAACAACCTAAAGCAACTTCCCCCAGAAATTGTTCAGCTCACCTATCTTCAATTTCTATACCTTGGCAACAACAACCTAAAGCAACTCCCCCCAGAAATTGTTCAGTTTACCCACCTCCGATCCTTCAATCTTGGTAGTAACCAGCTGAGCCAACTCCCTCGTGAAATTGGTCAACTCACAAATCTCCAATTTCTCGACCTTAGCAATAACCATCTAAAGCAACTCCCCCCGGAAATTGTTCAGCTCACCTATCTTCAATTCCTTGACCTCCGCATCAACCCACTGAGGCAATTCCCTCCGGAAATCCGGCAGTATCTTGACGATCCTGAGCAGGCAGCACAACAGATTCCGCGCTACTATCGCCAAATTTTAGAACAAAACATAGATCGCCTTTATGAAGCCAAGCTCTTAATTTTGGGAGAAGGAGGTGCAGGTAAGACCAGCCTTGCTAAAAAAATTGAAAACACTCATTATCAGTTAGTTTCAACCGAGCAGACAACAGAAGGGATTGACATCATTAAATTGAAATTCCGGCAGAAAAATGGTAAAGCGTTTCGGGTTAATATTTGGGACTTTGGCGGGCAGGAAATCTACCACACTACTCATCAATTTTTTCTTACTAAGCGCTCTCTCTATATCCTGGTTGCCGATAGCCGCAAAGAAGACACGGACTTTTTCTACTGGCTGAATATCGTTAAACTATTGAGTGGAAACAGCCCGATCCTCATCGTTAAAAATGAAAAACAAGATCGCCAGCGTGAAATCAACGAACGGCAACTCCGGGGCGAATTTCTCAATCTCAAAGAAACCCTAGCCACCAATCTGGCTACCAATCGCGGTCTATCGACAATTAAACGGGCAATTCAGCACTATATCTCAAGACTGCCTCACGTTGGTGCAGCACTCCCCAAAACCTGGGTTAAAGTTCGCCATGCTTTGGAAGACAATCCCTGCAATCATATCACTCTAGAAGAATATCTCAACCTTTGCCAAAAATACGGGTTTACCCGATATGAAGATAAACTCCAACTCAGCGGCTACTTACACGATCTCGGGGTTTGCCTCCACTTTCAAGAGGACGACCTCCTGCGCAAAACCGTCATCCTCAAACCCACCTGGGGAACCGATGCCGTTTACAAAGTTCTGGATAACAACCGAGTGATTCAAAACCTGGGCAAATTCGATCGAGAAGACCTCGCCGCCATCTGGCATGAAGAAAAATACGCAACGATGTGCCCGGAACTCTTGCGGCTGATGATGAACTTTAAACTCTGCTACGAAATTCCCAGCAGTCCCAATACCTACATCGCTCCTCAACTCCTCAGTCCCAATCAACCAGAATACGACTGGGATAAAACGGATAATCTACTCCTGCGCTATACCTACGAGTTCATGCCTAAAGGCATCCTCACTCGCTTCATCGTCGAAATGCATCACTGGATCGAACACCAAACCTGTGTGTGGAGAACCGGAGTTGTCCTTTGTAAAGAGGATAGTGACCAGAAGCAAAACGAAGATAGTAACGAGAGTTCAAATACTGCCCGTGCCGAAGTTATCGAACTTTACCACCGCAAAGAAATCCGCATCCGAGTCTCGGGGCATCGCCGACGGGATCTCCTCACTACCGTCCGCCACGAACTCGATAAAATTCATGCCAGTTACGATCGCCTCAAATGCAGCACCCTGGTTCCCTGTAATTGCACCACCTGCAACGGCAGCCAAACCCCCTACTTCTATCCCTTGCAGATTCTCCACAAATTTCGCGACGACGGTCAACGTCAGATCCAATGTCAAACCAGCTATGAAATGGTCAGCGTCCGAAACTTGATTGACGATATAACAGGAAGTGTTCCTTATCCAAATTCACCCATGTCAGAAACTGGTAAGTACCAATTTAGTGCCAAGAACGTTGTCATCAACGAAAAAGGTAAAGTTATCGTCGAACAGCATCAACAGGCTATTAATCCGATGATGCAAAAGTCTGTTGATGATATTACTAACATCCTAAAGAGGCTTGAGAATAAGTATCCTACCGTGACCGAGTTCGAAGCCAGAGACATGATCGAAGTGGAGTTTGAAGAAATCCGCACGAGCAAACCCGCCACGTGGAATATGCTCAAAAAGCAACTCTTCAATCCAGAACGTTGGAAGAATGGGGGAAAAACGGCATTCTTAAAAGCGATGGAGCATTTAGCTGAAGAAAGCGTATTTGGTAAAGCGGGGGTGGGTTTTGTGGAAGGCTTTAGCGAAGAAGAGTTGTCGTAAGTCGAATGGCACTGAATTAAGATTCAACAAATCGCTCAAAGCCTTGATATTCCCTAGCCTGGATTATTCACGACGCCGATCGTGAATGCCTAAAACCCCGAACAGTCAATGAATTCGGGAATTTTAGCTCGATCGCTCACTGTGGTGGAGATAAAATGGGTCTATTGATTGATACTGAAGGCTTTCAGCTATTTT